>CAJQND010000268.1 GCA_905479595.1 uncultured Hyphomicrobiales bacterium | reverse complement strand
ATAGTCACTCATAAATCAGTTTCCCTAAAAAACCGGGCCATTGTGAACCCGAAAAACTCAAAATTAGAATCAACACGCGGATTTTCTACCACACCACAAGGAGATTCGTCACGAACCCCTCTACCCAGGCCTGACGCCGGTGGAAAACCCGAATTATGCATTTACGGTCTTTTTTTACCCAAGTTTAGTCCCTATATTACCAATGCTGGCTTCACGGTCAGCTATGGCGATAAATGGCTATCGTAATAAACCATTCGGACCCGGGGGCGGTACCCGGCACCTCCACCACAAACCCGCACAATCTGCGGGCTTCTGCTGGGGGTGAAATAGGATCGACGAGGGTGTAAAGGATTTGTTTTCGCTCGGCATGGTACCGCCGATATCGGGCCATTCTAATAGTTGCAAATGACAACTACGCTGAGGCACGTCTCGCTGCGTAAGCAGTGCGATCGCTTCAAATTTAGTCCTGTGCTTTAGCAAGTGCAGGCGGGGTCCGGCGGGTACCTGGCAACAGAAACCCGTCACTTTTCCATAATCCGCCCAATATGCACATTTGCATCGGCGCGGTATGTCGTCCAAACTGGCTAAAGATTCGTTATGCTGGGTTCCGTCGAATCATATGAGATGGTTTTGAGAGTTGATAGAACTTAATCTTTCTACGGGTTCTGGTTGTTGCGTATTTATCTGTTTTTGATGAATGGGGACGAAGGACATGCCTGACGACCAAATGCGCTATGACCTTCTTGCGCAACAAGCTCTGCGCGGCGTTGTGCGCGCAGCTTTGAAGAATGTGGAACGTTCGGGGCTACCGGGCGAACATCATTTCTACATCGCCTTTGATACCACCCATCCGGGTACCAAGGTTTCTGATCGCTTGAAGCGCATGCATCCTGAAGAAATGACCATTGTGCTGCAACACCAGTTCTGGGGTCTGGCAGTGACGGAAGAAGGCTTCAAGGTAGAACTTTCCTTCGACAATATCCCAGAAAAAATGGAAATCCCTTTCGTCGCTGTAAAAGGTTTCTTCGACCCGCATGTCCAGTTTGGACTGCAGTTTGAAATGGACGAAGCCAATCAAAACACTGTTGTTGATGATGATGAAAAATCACCTGTGCTGGCCGATAAGGATCAAGATACACAAGCGCCCGCCATCAGCGAGATAAAATCTGCCGACAACGGTGATCTTGAGATTGCCGAGGATCAAGTCGCAGAAACTCCGGTGGCTGACAATGACCCGGTTTCAGAAAAAGAAAACGACGTACCCGAAGAAGAAAGTGGTGAAAAAGTTATCAGCCTGGATGCATTCAGAAAGAAATAGCATTTAGGTTTTCACTTATCTTTTGTTAGATTAGTATCTGTGTAGCGTTCAACCACAATAGATCTTCGAATACTGTTGGCTTTGGAATGTTATGATTACCCAGACAAGAATGAATATTTTCCTGATTGCTTGCGCTGTTATTCTTTTGAATTTCGGTGCTTCAAGCGCGTTTGCAGCTTCTGATCTCATCGGCAAGCTTATCGAGGAAAAGGTTATCCCGCGCGAAAAGCCGGCAACTGCCGCTAAAGCGCCGAAAAAAGCGATGCGCCTGGCCAATATTCCTACGAATGTGCCGGCGAAAAAACTGTTTGGTGCAAAGAAAAAGGCCGCAAACCTCCGCCCGGGTGCCATTGGGTATTACACGCGTGGCTGTCTTGCCGGCGGTGTGGAAGTGCCAAAGACAGGTCCGGCCTGGCAGGCGATGCGTTTGTCGCGCAACCGCAATTGGGGCCATCCAAAGCTTGTAGCATTGGTAAAGCGCTTAGCGGTTGAAGCAAAAAAACATGATGGTTATTCCGGCTTGCTGGTTGGTGATTTATCGCAACCGCGTGGCGGGCCGATGACATCCGGCCATCGCTCCCATCAGATGGGACTGGATGCTGATGTCTGGCTGACACCGATGCCCAAACACGTCATGACATGGGCGGAGCGTGAGAAGAAAAAGCCGCTCCTGATGACTGTCGACCGGAAAACCCTGAACCGCAAAAACTGGACAGAAGCCCATGCCCGTTTGCTGAAGCGCGCGGCGTCTTACAGTCAGGTGTCGAGAATTTTCGTGCACCCGCCGATCAAAAAGGAAATGTGTGATTGGGCCAGACGCAAGGGCTTCAAAAACCGCTCGTGGCTTGGAAAAATCCGCGCCTATTACGGCCATAACTATCATTTTCATATCCGCATCAAATGTCCGAAGGGCTCTGCTGGTTGCAAGGACCAGAAAGCTGCGCCGCGTAAAGATGATTGTGCAGAAAACCTCGCCTATTGGATGAGTTCCAAACCTTGGGGTGGCGGGATAAAAAAGAAAAAGAAAAAAGTGGCCAAGAAGAAGACTAAGAAAAGGAAAAAACGCGCGGCCAAGCATATGACGATTAAAGGCCTTCCAAAGGCGTGCCGCACGGTTCTTGTCGCTAATTAATCCTGGACGTCAATTCTGCGAAACAGAGTTGAAATAATTTCACTCGACATCGCGATGTCATTTCGAAATGCTCATGTTTGGGTGCGCGAGCACTGATGCAAGGAGAGCTATGACATGGGAAGCATTGCACCCTTTGACCATCCCGGCAGGTTCTGGCGCGGAAATATCCACACACATTCCAATTTGTCAGACGGTCGCTTGCCGCCGGAAGAGGTGGCGCGCGCTTACCAGCATGCAGGATATGATTTTTTCATGCTGTCAGAGCATTTTGTGGAGATGTTCGACTCGCCGATTGCCGATACCCGTCCATTCCGTTCAAATAATTTCACCACATTGCTTGGAGCGGAGCTGCATGCGCCAGAGAATTCACGTGGTGAGTTATGGCACATTTTGGCCGCTGGCCTGCCACTGGGTTTTGCACCTTGTGGAGATACAGAAACGGCGGAAGAACTGGCAGGAAGGGCGGCGCAAGCCGGGGCCTTTGTGTCAATCGCCCACCCGGCATGGTCACAGCTTAATCTTGCCGACGGCAAAGCTATCGACAGCGCCCATTCGGTAGAAATCTACAATCACGGGTGCGCGGTGGAAAACGACCGCGGCGATGGCTGGTATCTGCTTGAAGAAATGCTGCGCGATGGCCACCGCCTCAGCGCAAATGCCACGGATGACGCCCATTTTAAAAGCGACGACGCATTCGGCGGCTGGGTGCAAGTGAAGGCAGACGCGCTCGACCCGGATGCATTGCTTGAGGCATTGAAATCTGGCGCGTTTTACTCAAGCCAGGGGCCGCAATTTTATGATGTTGCCCTAGCAGGCGACGAACTCACCATCTCTTGCTCGCCGGTTAATTCCATCAGTGTTCAAGGGGGCGTGTCGCGCACCGTAGCTAGAACCGGCAAGGCAATCACTTCTGCGGTCCTGGATATTTCAAAACTCGATACCTATTGGACAGGCCGGGCAGGAGAAACCAAAAAACTGCCACAACCAATTTCCTGGATCAGGGTAGTAATTATCGATGCGGCAGGATTTCGTGCGTGGACCAATCCAATTTGGTTAGACACCCTATAGAACCGCGCGGAATCATGTCATAAACTTCGACTATGGAAGGTCATGGGTCGGAACTCACAGAAACCGCACTTGTAGTATCGCTTGCGGTGATGCTTGGGTTTCTCTTTACCCGCATGCGCCTGCCTGCAATCATCGCCTATATCATCGCAGGCGCTGTCCTTGGCCCCACCGGGTTAAGGTTCATCTCAAAAACCAGTGAAATCCAGTCTCTGGCCGAGATGGGCGTGTTAATGCTGCTCTTCCTTATTGGGATGGAACTCTCAATCAAGGCGTTTATCAACGTGCTGCGACCAGCCGCTTTTGTGGCTCTGGGTCAACTCACCGCCGCCCTCGCGACAACCGCCCTTTTCGGATATTTCCTTGAGTGGCCGTTTTCGCAAGTGCTCGTTCTTGCCTTTATTGTTGCTATGTCATCCACCGCAGTTGCCATCAAGGTACTCGATGAGATGGGCGAGTTGCGCACCCACACGGGCCGCATCACCATCGGCGTCATGATTGCCCAGGACATTGCGGTGGTACCAATGCTCATCATCACCCAATCTCTTGGCGGCGAAGGGGCCGCGCCCTGGTTGGTTGTTGCCAAGGTGTTGTTTGCCATCGGCTTGCTTGGATTCTTGCTGTTCTGGCTCGGCAAGCCGGGTAAATTGCGTTTGCCGTTCAGTGATCTGGTTGAAGACCGCCCTGATATGATGGCTCTAGCCATGATGGCTTTATGTTTTACGGCTGCGGCGGTTTCGGGGCTTGCCGGACTATCGGCTGCTTATGGGGCATTTGTGGCCGGGCTAGTGATCGCAAGTTCAACCATTCGCTCCAACGCCATCGCAGTGACCCACCCCATCCAATCGGTATTGTTGTTCATATTTTTTCTTTCCGTCGGGTTGCTCTTGGATTTGGAATTCATCGCGCAGAACTGGCAAGTTGTGGGCTTGTATGTTGCCGGCGTCATTCTGGTTAAGACTATCTTGAATGTGAGCCTAATCCGCTGGAATGGGTTTTCTTGGGATGTGGCGGTGCCCGCCGGGCTTTCCATGGCACAGGTTGGCGAGTTCTCGTTCATACTTGCAGCTGTTGGCCTGCGCTACCGGGCCCTTGAGCTCGACAGCTACCGGCTTGCGCTTTCAGTCATAGCCATGTCGTTACTCATCAGTCCGATATGGATTGCGGTTGCAAACCGGTTTCATCAGACAGCACAAAGGGGTGCCACAGATTTTCGCCAGGCATTGCTTGAAGTCTACCCAAATGAAATCGCCGGCATAAATAGCCGTGCCTACCGGGCTAAAATACTCACCAAAGTTGCCTTGCGCACCGTGCGAAAACGCATTGCGCGCAAGAAAGCGCTCTCAAAACTGCAAAGAACCGAAACCGCCGCCCGGCTGGCGACAGCCGGCGGTCTAAGCAAAAAATCAAACAAGAAGAAGCGAAAAAAGAGCTAGGGACAATATCTTGAGCACAGAATGCGCCATCTGTCTTATTGGCGTTATAGCGCGTGCGTGCTAAATCACCGCCAATCTTATTCCACACTATTCAGACAGGCATTTCCATGACCGAGACCCGCACTGAAACAGACAGCTTTGGCCCTTTACAGGTTCCCGCAAATCGCTATTGGGGCGCACAGACACAGCGCTCTCTCGCCAACTTTAAAATAGGCGGAGAAACAATGCCGGTGCCGCTCGTTCGTGCCCTTGGGATCATCAAAAAAGCTGCTGCACAAACCAATATGGAATTGAAAAATCTCGACCGGAAAACCGGTAACGCAATCGCCAAAGCCGCCACAGAAGTCATCAACGGCAAGATGAATGACGAGTTTCCGCTTGTGGTGTGGCAGACAGGATCCGGCACGCAGTCTAACATGAACGCCAATGAGGTGATCGCCAACCGCGCGATTGAAATGCTTGGTGGCGTTATCGGTTCGAAAGACCCGGTTCACCCGAACGACGATGTCAACCGTTCCCAGTCGTCAAACGACACATTCCCAACTGCGATGCACATTTCAGCGGTGGAACAAGTGCATCATGAGTTAATTCCCGCGCTGCAATACCTTCATGACGGACTGGCAAAGAAGGCGCGCGAATGGAAGAAGATTATCAAGATTGGCCGCACCCATCTGCAAGACGCAACTCCACTTACTCTGGGCCAGGAGTTTTCCGGTTATGCAGCGCAGCTAAAGTTCGGCATTGAACGGGTCAAAGCGACCTTGCCACGGCTCTACCCCCTCGCCCAGGGCGGCACCGCAGTAGGCACCGGCCTGAACACCGTCAAAGGCTTCGACAAAAAATTCGCGGCCAATGTGGCAAGGATCACCAAACTGCCTTTCAAAACCGCCCCCAACAAGTTTGAAGCCCTGGCAGCCCATGACGCCATGGTTGAAATTTCCGGAGCCTTGAACGTGATTGCCGTGAGCTTGTTTAAAATCGCTCAGGACATCCGTCTGCTCGGCTCAGGACCGCGCTCGGGGTTAGGCGAGCTTTCATTGCCGGAAAATGAACCTGGATCTTCGATCATGCCGGGCAAGGTCAATCCAACACAGTGTGAAGCACTGACAATGGTCTGTACCCAGGTAATGGGAAACCACACCACAGTCACCGTCGCCGGCAGTCAGGGTAATTTCGAACTTAACGTGTTCAAGCCGGTGATGATCTATAACGTGCTGCAATCAATTCGGCTGATTTCAGATTCCTGCCGTTCCTTCCAAGACAACTGCGTCAAAGGCATCAAGGCAAATACCGATCAAATTGAAGCGCTGATGGGTCGCTCACTTATGCTGGTGACCGCACTTGCACCACAAATCGGCTACGACAATGCAACCGAGATCGCCAAAACCGCCCACAAGCGCGGCACCACATTGCGCGAGGAAGCGGTTCGTCTGGGCCATGTGACCGAAGCGGAATTTGACAAAATCGTGCGTCCGGAAAAAATGATCGGACCATCATAGACCATGGCCGAAATCGTCAATCTGCGCACGGTGCGAAAACGCAAGAAACGCGATGAAAAAGAAACCATCGCCACCCATAACCGTGCTCGGTTTGGCAGGCCAAAAACCGAACAAGCAAAGTCCGAGGCGCAGCAAACGCTGGATGATGCAAAACTCGATGGCCATTTGCGTGATGACAGCGAATGAAAGCGCCAGAAAAGCATTCCGTAATGATTGCAGGTCATCGCACCAGCATCTCGCTTGAGCCGGAATTCTGGGACGCGCTGTGCGAAATCGCTGCCAGCCAGAACGAAAGTGCCGCTGGCCTGTTGGCCCAAATTGACCAAACCCGCGAAGATCGCAACTTATCGAGTGCTGCCCGTGTTTACGTTTTGAAATGGCTGAAATCGGCAAAGCCAGTTGGAACGGACTGAACCCTAACGAGTATTCTGATTATCTATCGGCGGTAAA
>CAJQND010000267.1 GCA_905479595.1 uncultured Hyphomicrobiales bacterium | reverse complement strand
TTCAAGTTCATCCAGGAAAACGCCGAATTCGCCGAAGAGGTGGTGGATATTTAGCCAGCACACGTCAGTGCTGGTCTAACTATTCCAACCCTTATCGGCTTCCAAACAAATCGTCGAAGAAATTGTTTCTTTTACGGCTTGCTGTGCGGACGCGCTGATTACGTTTCTTCTTTTTCGTAGCGCGGCGCTTCTTCTTGCGGGCATTTGGGTGGGCATCGGCCCAGCGCACAGCTTTGCCATATTTAATATCTGATTTGGAGTAGGGGTATGAGCCGGAAAGCGCGATACGGGAATTAGACATGCCGTGCTTGCGCACCAGGTTGAACAACGTCTTCGCATTGGACGGGTGCAGGCGAACACATCCATGAGATGCAGGCCGACCCAGGCGAGAGATTGATCCTGTACCGTGCACAGCGTACCCGCCCTTAAAGAAAATAGCATGTGGCATAGGAGCATTTTGATACTTACGGGACCGCCACATGGTGTGCATACGCTTTGGCCGGTAAGAGCCGGAAGGAGTATGGTAACTGTATGCCCCGGTTGAGACCTTCCATGTATACCTATGGCGGCCATTAACCGAAACACGCATCGTCTGGCTGCGTTTGTCAATTTTCGCAACAACCGCGGGTCCGGCAATCGCGTGAAGGGGTGTAAAAACCACGCCAAGCGCAAACATTAAAAACGCTGAAATCCAATATTTACGCATACCTGAAAATCTCCTTGGGGTATCAAACTTAATCTACTGGCAAAAAAACCCTTTAGCACGCCTATCGCTGTGATGGCCACAGAATTGGGTTCTGCCTGGTGAAAAACCTGTTTGTGATCTTGGAAACGCATTGTTCCCAGCCTTGATTACTACCGTAAATGAAGAGGCGTTGGTTCTGCAAGTCTCAGATAATACACAATTTTGTGTTCCTGCCCTGCGCTGACCAAGCATTGTTTGCCACAATTTCTACGTGAAAAGTTAGCGATTATCGATGACTCAATTTTGAAAATAAATTGACGCGATATTGATACAAATTAGCTGTGTTGCATTCGCTCAGTTTAATCGCGATTCGGTGGCTGCTTGGTTTTTGTCACCAGCAATGCGCGCGATGGTTGGGTAAGTCAGCTGGAAACTATGACAGCTGATCGCGAAACCGGGTTCTCTGGAATTCAGAAAACCCGGAAGCGTTTGTTGATTTTGCCTCAGGAAGCCTTTGCCATCCAGTCTGGCGCTATAATGTTGTGTTCTGGTCCAAATGGGAATTTGGTAATGTTTTTGCTACCTGCTTCCCCGATTACCAGAATATCGTGTTCGCGGTAACCACCGGCCCCTGCTTGCCCTTCGGGGATTGTGATCATCGGTTCCATGGAAACCACCATGCCGGGCTCAAGCACGGTGTGGATGTCTTCTCGCAGTTCAAGGCCTGCCTCGCGGCCATAATAATGCGAGAGGATACCGAATGAATGCCCATAGCCGAAAGTGCGGGCGTCCAACATGCCTGCCTGGGCATAGATTTCGTTTAGTTCATTGCAAATGTCGGAACATTTAGTTCCCGGTTTGATCAACTCCAACCCGTGCTCATGCACCTTCACATTCAATTCCCACGCCGCCCGATGAGCTGGGGAAGGCTCGCCGAGGAACAATGTGCGCTCAAGCGCCGTGTAGTACCCGGAGATCATAGGGAAGGTGTTGAGACTGAGTATATCGCCGTGTTTTAGTTTGCGCGTGGTTACAGGATTGTGTGCGCCATCGGTATTGAGACCGGACTGGAACCACACCCAGCTATCGCGCAATTCGCTTTCTGGATAGCGCCGCGCGATCTCCGTTTCCATCGCCAAGCGCCCGGCTTGAGCGATTTCCTGTTCGCTGACCCCTTCTGCAATTGCATTACGGATGGCAAATCCGCCAATATCTGCAACCGCAGCGCCGGCGGTAATCAAGGTGATTTCCTCTTGCGATTTCACCATACGCGCCGCCATGACTGCTGCGGATATGTCGACGAATTCAACACCGGGCAGGGCGGCTTTTAATTCCATCTGCATGGCAACGTTAAGGTGGTCAAACTCGACGCCAAGTCGTTTGCAATCACCGAGCAGAGACGCAACGGCTGCAAAATAATTTCCGCGCTGCCAATCTGTGTAAACCAAATTGTCACCAAAACTGCGCCGTGCTGGTTGACCTAAGTCGATATTGGCAGAGATAGTTGTACTGGCGTCATGACTGATGACACAGCCATAAGGGCGGCCAAAGCTGCAATACAAAAAGCCGGACATATAAGCGACATTCTGCATCGACGTGAACAGGCAGGCATCAATGTTATCTGTTGCCATGTGGCCGCGCAATTTCGCTAGCCGGGTTTCATACTCAATGGAAGAAAAAGGGAGCTTGGCTTTGTCGCCATTGTCGATAGTGAGATATTGTGGACGGTTCATGAGGTTTCTCCAAACACACGAATTTTTCATTTATCCGGGTTTGGAATTAACCCGGACGGTTAAAATTCCGGGCGTACAGGATGCGGGAGGGACCCCGCAGCACATCTAGAGTTTTACCTCCTGACGACGCCATCGTCATGCGGTGTGCTTGGTAAAGATATCAAACGTCGAGTGGCGCGCCTGTCAAAAAGCGGCATTTTTTGCGCAAATGCGCCTAATTCATAAGCCAATCACGCAATAGAGTGGAGATTTCCCGCGGCTTTTCCACTGTCGAAAGATGCCCGCACTCTGGAACCACTTGTAATGTGGAGCCAGAGATCAGCTCGTGAATTTCTTCGTGGCGGACCGGCGGGGTGACATCATCCAATTCACCAACGATGATCGTGGTTGGACACGAGATGGTTTCACAAGTCGGGCGAGAATCCGGCCTTGACATGATTGCCTTTTGCTGGCGGAAAAAGGCACCTTCGCCAACTTCCAGTGCCAAAGCGGAAATTTGTTCCTTAAGCGTTTCATCATCCGCTTTCGCGGCGGGCACCATTTGCGCCAACCAGTCACCGGCAACAAATTGTTCAAAACCGTTTGCCCGCACATCTGCCATACGAGCTTCACGTGATGCACGAGCTTCATCTGTGTCGGTAAGCGCGGAGGTGTCCAATAGCGCCAACTTCTTAACGCGTTCTGGTTCCTGGCGCAGAATTTCAAACGAGATGTACCCGCCCATGGAAAGCCCTGCCAATGCAAAATGTTCAGGTGCTTCCTCGAGGATACTTCGTGTGATCGCTGCGACGGTGGAATGACGGGTGTGGTCAACCACTTCGCAGGAGGCAATATCTGAGAGATCCTCAATTTGCGCTGCCCAAAGGCGTGGTGAACACAAAAGGCCGGGGATCAATATGAGTGGAAATTTAGTCATGGAATTTTGCCCCTTCATTCGGCGTGAAGCTGCGATAGTATACGGCGATCATGGAGTTGCAACGCGCAAAAATATTTCCTGAGCCTGAATTGCCGGACGCCAGGGGGCTTGCCTTAAAGGGCCATTCAATGGCGCGTGATTGGCAAGTTAAATCTGGCTTCTTTCTGAAAGAATGTGGGCATGAAAGTGAGGCCGGTTACAAACGCGCGATGATGGCGAAGGGGCGCATCATGCAACACGCCCATATGGGGTTTCGTGATTTTGCTACCAGCTGCCGCGCCTGGATCGAAATTTTTGAAACATGCTGCAAGCAAGGCGTTCACGTGGACCGGATTGGTATTGCCCTCGATTGGTCGATGGGGTTTCCGCGCGCGAACCGGAAAGGTCGTATGCGAGGCACCGGGTTGGTACTTTCGGGGCCAGAAGAATTTTTAGCCCTCACACAGGGCGCACCAACGGCACCTCATTTCGGTGATTTCATGCTTGGTTTTCCTGCGGCAGTTGAAAACACCCAAGCCGCCCTTTCGGCGGGTTCAACTTCAATCGGCAATCTTGGCCAGTATTTCACATTCCGCTTGCCCGGCGACAAAGATGATATCGCGGCCACATCCGCGACACTTACCGCTCTCCACCTGATTGCCGCGCAAGATGTGGAAGTGCTGGTGCATTCCAATCTTGACGATGGGTTTGCTGCTGTTTTTAGCGATATGAGCTCTGTCCTCGGTGCCGCACTTGTAGAAAAATATATTATTGAAGAATTGATTGGGGCGCCACTTGCCCATTGTTATGGCCATCATTTCACCGACCCTGTGTGCCGGCTTGCCTTTCATCTCGCACTTTGTGATGTGAGTTCCAGACCGGGCACCATGGTTTATGGCAATACGGTTTCCTATCGTGGCACCCATGCGCAGAATTACGCCAGCCTCGCGAATTACCTGACCATCGATATAACCGCCCAACACATCAGTCCGAGCGGCCATGCAGTGAACCCGGTGCCGGTGAGCGAGAATGAACGCATCCCAGACGTGGCTGAAATTATTGATGCGCAATGTTTTGCCGCACGGATGATCGGGCAGGGGTCAGATTTGGTGCAACTCGTTGATCCTGCACCAGCGCAACTTTTGGCAACGCAGATCGTAGCGGGAGGGGAACGCTTCAAGTCTAATTTGCTGCAAGGGTTCATCAATGTAGGTATCGACACCTCTAACCCGTTTGAAATGCTGCTTGCTCTGCGCCGTATCGGCGGTAAAACGCTGGAAAGAATGTATGGAGCAGGCCCGGTGGACCCCGATGTTTTGCATGGCCGCAAGCCACTTGTTGCATCGCCATTGCTGGCGGAACTGGACGCGTTAAGCGCAGAACACCTGTCAAAAATTGATCCAGCGGATTGCGCCGAACTTGCTGAACGGAAATTGCATGTCCTGGTGGCTGCAACTGATGTACACGAACATGGCAAAATGGCACTGGAACAGGTTTTCAAATCTCTTGGAGTGGCAGTGATCGACGGTGGTGTTTCAACTGATGCAGATGCGTTAGCGCAACTTGCGGTCTCTACAAACCCTGACGCAATTGCGGTATCCACTTACAACGGCATCGCTCTTACATATGTGCGGCAGTTGAATGCGGAACTGGCCAATCAGGCGGTGAAGATTCCAATTCTCATTGGTGGTCGTCTCAACCAGATCCCGGAAGGTTCAAACACTTCGTTGCCGGTTGATGTAACAGGAAAACTGCGTGAAAAAGGAGCCGTGATCTGCAATGAAATCGAAGATGCGGTGCCTGCATTGCTTGCCTTGCGCCAAGACTAAACTTTGCTGCTTCCGTCCCAACTGTCTTTCCATTATTGATCTTCGCAATCTTGAATTTCTCCGGAGACCTCAAAATGACATCTTCCCCACGCATTGGCGTTCTTGGCGTTGGCCATTTGATGTACCACGTCGTTCCGGGCATGATGCGGGCGGATACAGCCCCAAACATTACCCTTTCGCCGCGAAGTGGCGAACGTGCACAGGCACTTAGCGCGCGTTTCGACCTGCCAATCGCTACAAACAATGCAGCGCTGGTGGAAGCAAGCGATATCCTGATTGTTGCGGTGCGGCCATTCCAAGTGGAAGAGGTAATATCCAATCTTCCTTGGCGGGCAGACCAAACCATCCTCTCATTTGCCGCCACGGTGCCGATTGCAGCTTTCACGCCGCATGTGAATGGTGCGCAAGTGGTACTTGGCATGCCGGTTGTTGCGGCTGAGTTTGGTGAAAGCCCGAGTTGTATTTTCCCTGACGATCCAGCCTGTCGGGCGCTGCTTGAGCCGTGCGGTTCGGTAATTGCTCTGGCGCGGGAAGAAGACTTCGCCGCTGCCAGCGTGTTCGGCGCGTATTATGGTTGGACCCAGGCGCTCATCAAACATGCCAGCGGCTGGCTGGCCGGGCAAGGTCTTTCAGAAGACACAGCGCGTGCTCTTGTGGCGGGAATGACGAAGGCGGGCGCTTCGAGTGTTCTGGAACGCAGCGACACCCCACTTGCATCGCTCATCGATGAGCTTTGCCTACCCGGCAGTTTAACAGGCGAGGGAGTTGAAATATTAGAGGGTGACGAAGCTTTCCAACCATGGAACGCGGCATTTGAGACGATCTTTGAGCGTATAAAAGGTTAGGGCAGCTGGCATTAACGCTACCAGGCATCCTAATATCGTAAAGCCGTCGGCATGTAACGATGCCGGGACAGCTATAAGCACCGCCACAGCAAGAATGTAGACTGGAATCAGGGGATAGAACCTCATTAATATTGAAAATTTCGGTTCATGAAAAGGTTTTGAGTAGTATCAAACCTGTCTAAACCCTTAGATATAAACACAAAATGAACCAAGTAACGATGTTTTTGCTGCACTGCATTGACTTTCGCGCGCGAAAGCCTATGTTCCCGGCATTCGCGCGGCGCTCTGCGGTGGTGCCGCACGGGCGGTTTTATGAAAACTCCGCCCATTGGCACAAACGCCGGAAGCAGACAATGCCCGGCTCCAATCATAAAGACCACATGAGCTTTGACAAACTGGGCTTGAGCCCGAAAGTCCTGGACGCCGTAAAAGCGGCCGGATTCACTGAACCAACACCCATTCAAGAAGAGGCGATTCCGCCGGCAATTGAAGGTCGCGATGTTCTGGGCCTTGCCCAGACCGGGTCCGGCAAGACGGCCGCCTTTACCTTGCCCATGCTAACGAGACTTGAAAAGGGCCGCGCGCGTGCGCGCATGCCCCGTTCTCTTATTCTGGAGCCGACCCGTGAGTTGGCCGCCCAGGTGCATGAGGCATTTGAAACCCTTGGCGCAAAACACCGCCTGACTGTGGCATTGCTCATCGGCGGGGTGTCGTTTGACGCCCAGGACCGTAAGCTTGACCGTGGGGCTGATGTGTTGATTGCAACGCCAGGCCGGTTACTTGACCATTTTGAACGCGGAAAATTGCTGCTGACAGGCGTCGATATTTTTGTGGTCGACGAAGCTGACCGCATGCTTGATATGGGTTTCATCCCCGATATTGAACGGCTCTATAAGTTGCTGCCATTCACGCGTCAGTCGTTGTTTTTCTCGGCCACTATGCCGCCAGAAATTCAGCGAATTACCAATACTTTTCTGCATAACCCGGTTCAGGTTGAGGTTGCGCGCCGTTCTGCGGCTGCTGAAACCATTACCCAGCGGGTGGTGCGTGCACCAAAAGACGCCAAAGCC
Source organism: uncultured Hyphomicrobiales bacterium (assembly GCA_905479595.1). Lineage (GTDB taxonomy): Bacteria > Pseudomonadota > Alphaproteobacteria > Rhizobiales > CAJQND01 > CAJQND01. Next base: position 11,837 of record CAJQND010000267.1, on the reverse strand, counting down.
AAGCGCGCCAAGTTGCGTGAGGTGGTTCGCATGCATGAGAATGATGTAAAAAACGCCATTGTCTTTGCCAACCGCAAAACCACAGTTGGCACGTTGGAAAAATCAATGCAAAAGCACGGCTTTAACGCCTCTGCCTTGCATGGTGATATGGACCAGCATGCGAGACTGCGGACCCTGAATGCTTTTCGTGAAGGCAGTATTGATTACCTCATTGCTTCTGACGTGGCAGCGCGTGGTCTTGATATTCCAGATGTCAGTCATGTGTTCAATTTCGATGTGCCAACCCATGCAGAAGATTATGTGCATCGCATTGGTCGCACCGGACGTGCAGGGCGCGAAGGCTATTCGGCCACTTTGATTGCGCCAGACGAGTTTAAATACCTAACAGCTATTGAAAACTTGCTGGAAAAGAAGATCGAATGGGTAGGCGATGAGCCTGCTCAGGCAAGTTCGGATACAGCTGAGCCTGAAAAGAAAACCCGTAGCCGGGGTGGTTCGCGTAAACGCGGCCAATCTGAGCCATCGGAAAAACGCGTCAAACAGACCAAGCCGGAAAGCGAAGCTAAGCCAAAAAGTGAAGCTAAGCCAGAAAGCGAAGCCAAGCCTGATAACGAAGCAAAACCTGATGCGGATAAACCACGTCGCGAGAAGCCAAAAGATGACAACCGCCAATCGGCAAAGCCGAGGCGCCAGGACAAGCACCCATCATCAGAAGTGAAGTCCATGCCCAATGCCAAAAGTTTCACCGAAAGCGGCCATATTCCGGCGTTCTTACAGCGTCCGGTACGTTAGGATAGCTTATTTGGAACTATGGGCGCGGTCCGTAGGGGCTTAAATAGGCGAGTGTGTCTGGGTAGGCTGGCTTCCATCCGAGTTCATACATAGTTCGCTTCCCGTTCATTTGGTGATCGAGGCCATATCCTCGCGCCCACGCACCGTCGCGGGCAACGGCCTCGTCTTCCGAAATCACGTCAAATTTTGGAACAGCCGCCACGCGGCGTGCAACAGCATGTGCCAGTTCGCCGACTGTTACCGCGTTTCCAGCCACGCCGTGATAATCTTTCCCCGCAATGCCTTTTTCCAAGGCAAGGCGATAAAGCACTGCCAGGTCATCACGATGTACCATCGGCCAGCGAATATCCGGGCCGTTCACCACTTGCATCGGCCGCGCTTCACGCGCAGCCTCAAGCATCTGCCTCAAAACCCCGCCATCGCGGTCCCAAACCATGGCCGGGTGAATTGTGATGACGTCAAAGCGGTCTGAATTCATCAAACGTTCGCGTGTTTTTACCGAGAATTCCATTGCATCAAACGGTGCGAATTCATGGCCCTCCACAGCGATTTCATCACCCGTAGGTCCATATAACCAACAACCACCTGTGTATATGATGCGCTTTTTTCTGCGGCGTTTTTTCAAGTTTTCTTCAAGGGCATCAAACAGGGCAGTTTCCGCCATTCCCGCATCATCATCATAGGTGTCAGCAAGCTGAATGATGGCATTTGCCTTCATGGCCGCTTTCATCCAGCTTTTCGGTTGTTCCATTTTGCCGACGATGGCATTGAAACCTTGTTTTTCAAGTTTTTTGGCGGCGTCTTTGCGGGTGGTTAATGCGGTGACGTCATGGCCGTGGGCTTTGAGTTCTTTGATAACTGCGGAGCCGATATAGCCATTTGCCCCGAAAACGAAAACTTCCATGCCTTGGATAACTCTCAAATGGTTTGAATTTAAGTATATATCGTAGATAAGTTAAAACAAAATGTGAGGAAAATTTTGTGAATCATCCGGGAATATCCGAAATCCGCACGGCCAAAGCTAATTTGGCAGGTAAATTGCGCACGACACCAATGGAAATTTCGCCTTCGTTATCGGCACTTGCCGGTGTCCCGGTCAATTTGAAGCTTGAACACCATCAGATTACTGGCTCTTTTAAATTGCGCGGCGCGACCAATGCGATGGCTGGATTGAGTGCACAGGAATGTGCCCGTGGTGTCACTGGCATGTCGTCGGGCAATCATGGCAAGGGATTGGCATATGCTGCCAGCCAACTGGGGGTTCGCTGTATCATTTGCATGTCCGATCTTGTGCCGCAAAACAAGGTAGATGGCATTAAGGCCTGCGGTGCCGAGGTGCGGATAATCGGCCATTCACAGGATGAAGCCCAAAAAGAGGTGGATAGGCTCGTCGCTGAAGAAGGCATGGTGATGATCGGGCCGTTTGATGAACCAGATGTTATCGCAGGGCAGGGAACACTTGGTTTGGAGATAATGGATCAAGCTCCAGAAGCTGAAGCCCTGCTGATGCCGTTATCGGGTGGTGGGTTGATATGTGGAGTGGCCGCTGCTGCCAAAGCGATCAAGCCCGGTATTCGCATCATCGGCGTTTCAATGGAACGCGGGCCGGCCATGTATGAGTGCCAAAAAGCTGGAGAACCGATATATGTGGAGGAGGTTGCGACGCTTGCCGATGCGCTTGGTGGCGGTATTGGCATGGACAACCGTCATACCTTTGCCATGGTGAGGGACTTAGTTGATGACATGGTTCTTGTGAGCGAGGCAGAAATTGCCGCCGCTGTGCGCCATGCCTATTGGGAAGAGCGACAGATTGTCGAAGGCTCAGCCGGGGTTGGTATTGCAGCCGTTATGGCAAACAAGGTGAAGCTCACCGGGCCTGCGGTGATTGTTCTCTCCGGCGGCAATACTGCCATGGAGCTGCACCATCGGATCATTTCCGGGGAAGATGTTGATGTAACGGCGAAAAGTGCAAGATGATTAGCCCCTTCTATTAGGTTCCAAAAGCGTCTAAAAGAATAAAGAATATTTTGAGGAAGATGGCGATGATATCTCTCAAGAAAACTGTGTTTGTTTTACCGCTTGCAGCATTAATTGTAGCTGGCGGGACCGTAATTGCAGGCGCCAAAGGGCGCGGCAATGCGGATCCCAGTATTGATGGCCACACAAAAATTGAGGTCCATGCCCGCTATCCCGGTGATAATATCGTCCAGGGAAAGTATGGCAAGAAAGAGTATTACGAGCGCTGTAATTGGTTCTCCAAAGGATCGATCTGGGGTGGTGATCGCCCCCTTGGCCTTACTCAGGGCTGCGCCCGCTTGGAAGTTCCCCGCGACCGAAGTGACGACCGTAACTAAAAGACCCAGGTTCTTCCCGTCCGTTGCTAAAATTTGAGTGGCGGAGGATTGCAATACATGCGGTTTTAATATTTTGGACTGCGGCCACACGGTAATATGCAATTTGGAGGTGCAAGTTCGTGCACACCGCAGTGCAGATTTCAGGTATCGAAACGCCCCGTCTTTTCATTCGCGAAATCCGTTCGCGCGATTCCAGACAGTTTTCTGACTATATGCTGCGGGCAGACTATCAAGCCGCGATTGCCGTGCGGTACACTCATTCCGCTGAGGTGGAGAATTTCGTTGCCCGCAGTGTGCGACGGCAAAAACTTCCCAATAGGACGAGTTTTCATCTTGCCGCAGTAAGCAAGGAGAACGGCAAGATAATCGGGGATGGTTTTATCACCAACCACCGGCCGCGGTCTGCGGAACTTGGGTGGGGTGTTCATCCGGAATACTGGCAGCTTGGATTGGGCACTGAAATCGGTGAGGCTTTGATCGCAGTAGGGTTTGAGAAACTCGATTGCGCGTTGCTTTGGGCAAAATCCTTTGCTGCCAACACTGGATCAATCCGTTTGATGGAACGTATTGGGCTCTCGCACGACCGGCTCGCACCGGACCAACAGGTTGCACCCGGAATCAGAACGGATGTGACCTATTATTCTATGAAGGCGGATGACTATTTTGAAGCGGCGTATTAAGTTGAAATCCATGAGTACTGATCTTTTTACACCCCTCGTCAAACAGCTTCCCTCAACGGTGCCGTTTGTTGGCCCCGAAACCCAGGAACGCCTGCGTGGGCAAGCATTCAGGGCGCGCATCGGCGCAAATGAAAATGTGTTCGGGCCATCGCTTGAAGCAATTGAGGTGATGCAGGCAGAGGCACGTGCCATTTGGAAATATGCTGATCCGGAAAGCTATGAATTGAAATCAGCGCTTAGCGCCCATCACGGTGTTGGTATGGAAAACATTGTGGTGGGTGAAGGTATCGATGCCCTGCTTGGCTATACCGCACGGATGTTTGTCGATGAAGGCACAAAGGTTGTCACATCACTTGGCGCTTACCCGACCTTTAATTTCCATGTTGCCGGTTTTGGTGGAACGCTGGTGAACGTGCCATATGTGAACGATCATGAAGACCCCGATAGCCTGCTTGAAGCTGTGCGGCGGGAAGATGCGCGGCTGGTCTATATCGCCAATCCAGATAATCCCATGGGGAGCTATTGGCCCGCTGAAAAGATCAAGGCGATGATTGATAACCTGCCTGAAACCTGTGTCATGGTACTTGATGAGGCTTATGGAGAGTTTGCCCCCGCTGATGCCATGCCGCCATTTGATATTTCAAATCCCAATGTGCTGCGTTACCGGACCTTTTCCAAGGCCTACGGCATGGCTGGTGCGCGCATTGGCTATGCAATTGGTGAAGCAGGCGTGATCAAAGGTTTTGATAAAATCAGAAATCATTTCGGCATCAACCGCACCGCCCAACTTGGGGCATTGGCCGCGCTGAAAGACCAGGCCTGGTTACATAGCGTTGTGGAGCGGGTGGACGAAGCACGCCGACGTATCACGGAAATTGCCGATTCAAATGGACTTTCTGCTCTGCCATCAGCCACCAATTTCGTGGCGATTGACTGCGGTCAGGATGGAGATTTTGCCCGAAAAATACTTTCGGCGTTAGTTGATGAAGGTATTTTTGTGCGCATGCCGGGAGTTGCACCACAAGATCGATGCATCAGGGTATCAGCAGGGTTGCCGGAAGATCTGGATTTGTTTGAGCATGCATTTGCAAAGGCTTTGGCAGTAAAAAGGGCAGTTTAAATTCAATGCATTCTCTATTTGTCAAATGACTGCGCACACAGGCAAGACTTTTTCTGAGAATCACGTCCATGTATCAAAGAGGGTGTGATTTGGGCACCGATTTATATTTTTAATTTAGATTCAAGGCAATGAAATGAAAAAAGTATTGCTGGGCGCCATTGCGGCGACCTTAATGTCTGGTTCAGCGTATGCAGCAGATATCCCATCGGGATGTCAGTCTGATAGTGGTAGTGACTACTATTATGGGCAATTGCAGAACAGGCGCTATTCGGCCTTTGAAACAAACTTGAAGGGCGGATATTACGTCTGCAGTAGTGAAGACGATTACTATGAAGCCGTCGATCAGGTCGATGATGAATATTTTGATGATGGTAAAGACGGCGAGCTTGAATTCGTTGACTATCCTAATGCTCGTCAGCAACAGAGCGATGCCAATGTTGGCGATTGCACTCGTGTTGCTGCTGGGCACCGTGTGAAGGTGCTTGAAACCAATTGGGTGCGTGCAGCGCGTATCGAGATGTGCAATGGCGGTGAGCGTGCATGGACCCATGTGGACAACCTGATTGGTTGGCATCCGAAGAACATTGGACCTAACCCGACCTGGTACGAAGACGCAGACGAAGATACAACACAATCTTTGAACCGCTAGTTACACAACCGAGTATTTCAATTGAAAAGCCGGGGAAATTGCCCCGGCTTTTTTTGTTGGAACGTCTGATCTGGATCTTTTCCTGAAACCCTGACCACCAATTTTTACACTGAGTAATACATGTCGTATTCAACTGGGTGCGGTGTCATTTCATAGCGCATGTTTTCTTCCCATTTGAGTTCCATATAGGCCTCGATCTGGTCTTTGGTGAAAACATTTCCCTTGGTCAAGAAGTCATTGTCGGCAGCCAGGCTGTCGAGCGCTTCACGCAGGGACCCGCAAACTGTCGGGATGTTTTGCAGCTCTTCAGGTGGCAATTCGTAGAGATCCTTGTCCATTGGATCGCCAGGATGGATCTTGTTGAGGATACCATCCATGCCAGCCATCAACTGAGCAGAAAATGCCAGATAAGGGTTTGCTGTTGGATCCGGGAAACGCACTTCAACGCGCTTGCCTGCAGGTGAAGTTGCAAACGGAATGCGGCAGGAAGCCGAACGGTTACGTGCTGAATAGGCTAGCAGAACCGGTGCTTCATAGCCTGGTACCAGGCGCTTGTAAGAGTTGGTGGACGGGTTGGTGAATGCGTTCAGCGCTTTTGCATGTTTGATAATGACGCCGATGTAGTAAAGGCACGTTTCTGATAAATCGGCATATTCATTGCCAGCGAAAATCGGTTTGCCGTCTTTCCAGATCGACTGGTGACAGTGCATGCCTGTACCGTTATCACCAAAAACCGGCTTCGGCATGAACGTGGCTGTTTTTCCATATGCGTGGGCAACATTATGCACCACATATTTGTAAATCTGCTGGTGATCGGCAATACGGGTCAGCGTGTCGAACTTAATGCCAAGCTCGTGCTGAGCTGCAGCAACTTCGTGGTGGTGTTTTTCAACGGTAACACCCATTTCGCCCATGACAGAGAGCATTTCGCCACGAATGTCCTGGCAGGAATCTACCGGGTTTACTGGGAAGTAACCGCCCTTGGTGCGCGGGCGGTGACCCATATTACCCATTTCGTAGTCGGTGTCGGAATTGGTCGGTAGTTCGGTTGAATCCACCGCAAAGCCGGTGTTGTAAGGTTCTGCTGCGAAACGCACATCGTCAAAGATGAAGAATTCAGCTTCGGGGCCAAATGTAACCGTGTCGCCAATACCGGTCTGGGTGACATAGGCTTCAGCGTTCTTGGCGGTCATGCGCGGGTCACGCTCATAGCCTTCGCCAGTCAGCGGATCAAGAATGTCGCAAAAGATAGCTGCGGTATTCTGCGCGTAGAATGGATCTTTGTGCAGGGTAGAGGCGTCTGGCATTAGCACCATGTCGGATTCATTGATCGCCTTCCAGCCGGCAATGGATGAGCCGTCAAACATCATGCCATCGGCAAACATGTCTTCATTGACCGTGGAAATGTCCTGGGTCACATGCTGCATTTTCCCGTGCGGATCGGTGAAACGCATATCAAGATATTTGATGTCGTCTTCCTTGAGCGACTTCATCAAGGCATCTACGTCTTTGGTTGTCATAATTGGGTATCCCTGTTGGTTTTATCTGAATGGTTTGGAATTTGATAAACTCGAGCGCGCCCGTTAAAGCGCTTCAACCCCTGTCTCTCCGGTGCGGATACGAATGGCTTCTTCAATGGAAGAGATAAAGATTTTACCATCGCCGATCCGGCCCGTCTGGGCGGTACTCTGGATGGCTTCAACAGCCTTTTCCACCAGATCATCCGCCAGAACAATTTCAATTTTTACCTTGGGCAAAAAATCCACGACGTACTCGGCGCCGCGGTAGAGTTCTGTGTGGCCCTTTTGACGTCCGAAACCTTTCGCCTCGGTAACTGTAATGCCCTGTAGGCCTACTTCCTGCAGCGCTTCCTTCACCTCGTCGAGTTTGAAGGGTTTAATGATCGCTTCAATTTTCTTCATGTGACCCCTTTGCCGCACCACCAAATTAGGTGCGAAAATAAAAGTGCAAGGTATGCACCCAGCAGCACAACGTTAGTCGCCTAACGCCTCTACGCGCGCTTTGCATGCTTCGTGCCAAATGATGGGCTGATAAATATATGTTTAAAAATAATATGTTAGGAAAACTGATGACGAATGCGGGAGGAATGCATGCTTTACAAATAGGCGTGATGCCTAAAAATTAGGCAAATCTATTCGGTCTCCATGTGGGCGCGAAGCATATCTTCCATAATGTCTTGCACACCAAATCTGGGCTTTCTGCCAGTAATTGTTTTCAGATGTGAAATATCCACCTGAAACATTTCGGGAGGTGCTGATTTGTGAGATTTTTCGGAGATATGGTTTGCCAAGTTTAAGTTATGACAGGCGAAAAAATCTGTCACCGCTTCGCGAGCATTTACCGTGAGACCGGACGCCTCAACAAATTCGGGATTATCGGATTTTTCTGCAACATCAATGGCGATATCCATCAATTCTTCTGCGGCGCTCCAATCTGCGTAGAAATCGAGCGTTTGGACACTGTGATGTGTAGATGGGTCTAGTTTAGCCTTGGCTACCACACCGGTGATTTGCTGGAGGAAATAGTTGAGCGGGCGGCGAGGCGATTCATGGTTGAAGAATATCAAGTTGGTAGATGCGATCTGATGAACGTTGCGGTATTCGCGCATGAGGTCGCGAGCTGCGAGTTTTCCGATGCCATAAAGACAGGTGGCCTGCATGGTGGTCTTTTCATTGATTGTTCCCTGGAAGGGAGCAGGAAAAACTTTTGCAGATCCGGCATAGATAACGCGCAAATTTCTATTTGCTAGACGTGCATGTTCAAGCACAGCATGCAGGCTAAGCACATTGACGGCCATCATATCAGCCCACAGTGGTTCATAAAAAAAGCCAGATGAACCATGCACCGCCGCAAAATGGAACACCGTATCAAACCGGGTTTGTGTAAGAACTCCGATCAACCTGGCAGTTTCGCGCAAATCGCATGAAACATAGGTGAAGGCCGGGTCATCTGGAACATATTTGCTGTTCGCCTGGCGGCCAATGCCGGTGACACAATAGCCGCGCGCGAGCAGATTTTGGGCGAGATAACTACCGTCTTGGCCATTCACCCCCAAAACAAGCGCGCGTGGCATTAGACATGTTCCTCACTTTTTCCAAATAGAAGGTCTGTCATCTGAGATGGCCCGCGTTTGGATTTTTCCAAGATTTCGTCAAAATTGTCTTTGGAGACGATCTCCAAATGCGGCAACGGAAAGATCATGTCGCAGCCAGCGAAAATGGTTTCTTTTTCGCGTTCAAGAAACTCTGTTTTGAAATGCCAGGGTAAAACCAGATAGTAATCTGGTTTCATCGCGCGACTGTCTTTTTCCAGTACGATCTCAATGTCAGTCCCAAGAGTTCTTGTGCCCGCCTTTTCTGGATTCCGATCGGCCGCACATTCCACAACCTTGTTGTCGATACCAAACCATTGAAGCAACACATTGCCTTTTGTCGACGCGCCGTAGATATGGATTTTCTTTTTGTCGCGTTTGATTTTGGCAAGCAGCGTGGTGAATTCTTCGTTCAGGTTTTCGATACGCTGTTGGAATTCGGAATATGGTTTTGAAGTATCCAGTTCCATGTCAAATTCCATAATGCGCAGCCGGTGTAGCTCAACTTGATCTTCATCACTTCCGAATGCCGTATTGCCAGCATGACATGCGCAACAGCGAATGGAGCCGCCGTTCACATCATTGATTGTCACTTTGAAAATTCGCAGGCCTGCTTTTGCGGCAATGATCTCCAGCACTGCCAGACTGTAATATTCCAAATGCTCATGACAAACTGTATCGAAGGCGTTCTGCAACAGCATCAATGGCAGATATGACATCTCGAAAATCCACACACCGTCTTGTGACAGAACGCTGGCAATGCTTTTGGCGAAGCCTACTGGATCTTCAAGGTCATAAAACATGGCGATGGAAGTGACGATATCAATGGCGCCTTCGGGAATAGTCACGAGGGCCTGTTCGGAAGGGAATACCGTGTTGATAACCGTTGTGCCATCGTCGATTTCTGTGGCGATGTCAGATGGATCGACGCCGAAGCGCGTTGTTCCAGACGGGAAATTGGAAAGTAGGGTGCCATCATTACAGCCAATATCCAGCACGGACGGCAAAGGTGAGAGCGACAGCGCCAAGGCTTCTTTGGCGATTGCAGAGAGGTGATCGCGCATTGTTGCGTTGGTGCCTGAACGGTACCAATAATTCGCATACAGGATCTCCGGGGGGAAACTGTGAGCCAACTGCAAAAGCCCGCATCCGTTTTCATTCTGCGTTATGTCGCAACGCACGAGTTCTGTAGGCAGTTTGCGCAAGGGTGGCATTAAGAAACCGGGTTTCACAAAAGAACCCTGGAGAAATTGCTTTCCAAGGTTGATGACCGGTTTCAAATGAGAAGACTGGCAAACCCGGCAGGTTTGACGGTATCGAGGGTTCAAAATATAGATCCTAAAGTGACGAAGTTTCTGAACAAATGGTGCAATGAAATTTAAAAATGAGCGAAAATGAGTCTATTTGAGAATACTGGAGGCTGAAAACTATCTCCTGCGAAAAAAATTCAATAAAAAAGCGTTGAGCATTTAAACAATGTCTATCGGCTACTTTCAATGTTGAACTGGCGAAATGGGCTACCCGTTCGCCTTGCTGCAAAAGTTTTCGCTTTATGCGCATTATTTTGCGTTAAGGGGCGTAGTTGGACGAAATAGATTCACATCCAGAGTTGGGAATTGAGAAATTGTACCATTGAATTGAGCGCGTGCTTTGTAGTATTGAATGCATGTAATTTTTCGGTTCTGGTAATGCGGAATCACCGATCGGCGGGAAAATTTTCCACCTGCTTTTTGTTCTGATTGAATACCTTTTTGCGGCGAGCGTCACATTTTTCAGTGAGCTTTTGAGAGCCAAATAAATTTTTTAGAGGTTAGCATTTGCATGGCTGAAACGGACGTACAGATTTTTCCATTCGTCCTTTCCGGCGGCTCGGGAACACGGCTTTGGCCGCTTTCAAGACGTGCATACCCGAAACAGTTTTTAAACCTCGTCGGTGACAAAACGCTACTGCAGCAAAGCTGCCAGCGTGTTACCGATCCAATGTTTTCACCGTTGACGATATTGTGCAGTCATGAACACCGGTTCTTGGCTGCAGAGCAAGTTCTTGACCTCGGGCTAACCGATGCCAAAATTGTACTCGAACCGGTTGGCCGGAACACAGCGCCTGCTGCCTTGATTGCAGCGCTCCTTGCCGCGCATGAAAATCCCGATAGTCTCGTGTTACTGATGCCATCTGATCACGTGATCAAAGACCAGGCGTTGCTTCTGAGCACAATTGAACAAGGCGTTGTTGCGGCAAAAGCCGGCAATATTGTCACCTTTGGGGTGCGTCCAAATTTGCCAGAAACTGGCTACGGTTACATAGAAACTGCCAATGGAGATGATATTGCCCTGGACGTGAAACGGTTTGTTGAAAAGCCCGTCCGTGAGAAGGCAGAAGCCTATCTGAAAGCCGGGAACTTTTTCTGGAATGCCGGTATTTTTCTCTATCCCGCGCAATTGATGATTGAAGCTTTTGAAACCCATGCGCCAGAGATTGCAAAACATGCTAGCGCAGCTTTTTTGAATGCAAAAACAGACCTTGATTTCCTGCGCCTGGATCAAAAGGCCTATGGGCAATGTGAGAATATTTCGCTCGACTATGCGATCGTCGAAAAATCTAAAAATCTCAAATGTATTCCATTGAAAGCACCGTGGAGTGACCTTGGTGCCTGGCCTGCTGTTTGGAATGAGATGGAAAAAGATGAAGCCGGCAATGCCAGCCATGGCGATGTGAGTTTGCACCGGGTGAACAACAGTTTCGCCTATAGTGATGATGGTGCCAACCTGACTTTGCTCGGCCTCGACAACGTAATGGCAATTGCTACCAAAGACGCGATCCTGGTTGCCTCAAGCGAGCACGCCCAGGAAGTAAAAGAGGTGGTTGAAAAGCTTAAATCGCAAGGCCGCGATGAGGCGGTTGACCATTTGCGGGTCTATCGACCGTGGGGTTGGTACGAACGATTAAGTCTTGGCGAGCGCTTTCAGGTGAAGTGCCTGATGATAAAGCCCGGCGCAACTCTTTCCCTGCAAAGCCACCACCATAGGGCGGAACACTGGGTTGTCGTGTCCGGCACTGCGGAAGTGACGGTTGGTGAGAAGGTCTTTTTACTAAGCGAAAATGAATCCACCTATGTTCCGCTTGGTGCGG
>CAJQND010000266.1 GCA_905479595.1 uncultured Hyphomicrobiales bacterium | reverse complement strand
CAGAATTTTTCACCGAATAGAACAATTGGCATGGGTTCGACCCGTTCGGTCTGAATCAGGGTGAGCACTTCAAACAGCTCATCCATTGTGCCAAAACCGCCGGGGAACGCCGCCACGGCGCGGGCGCGCATAAGAAAATGCATTTTGCGGATGGCAAAATAGTGGAAGTTGAAGCACAATTCCGGCGTAACATAATCGTTGGGTTTTTGCTCATGGGGCAGCACAATGTTAAGCCCGATGGAAACAGCGCCAGCATTTTGCGCGCCAAGGTTAGCCGCCTCCATAACACCAGGCCCGCCGCCAGAGGTGATCACAAATTCCTTGCAGTCAAGTTTCTTGGAGGCATGGGACACAAGCTCTGAAAACTTTCGCGCTTCTTCATAAAAATGCGCCTTTTCCGCAAGGCTCTTACGCTGGGCCGCATTTTTCCCACCAGGCTCGGCACCTGGTGCTGGTATGCGTGCGCCACCAAAAACAACAACCGTAGATGTAATACCGTGTTCCTGGAGATAGATCTCAGGTTTCAGGAGTTCCAGTTGCAAGCGAACCGGACGTAACTCTTCGCGGGTCAAGAAATCTCCGTCAGCAAATGCCAACCGGTAAGCCTGGGCTTCAGTTTGTGGGGTTACAGGGGTGAGCTGGGCGTTGAACAGGTCTTCTTCCGAAGTATGGAACAGGTTTCTGCGCCGCCGCCTGAGCTTTGGCCGTTCGGGAGGTATCGCCATGCTGTGGTTTCCTTTCGGGAAGTCCGACAAATTTACGTTTTGCGCATTGCACCTTGCAACGCCCTCGCATAATGTCCGCGCGGTTGATTAATATTTTCTCATCGGAGATGAACATGAGCCACGCTGGGCTGCAAGCAACAATCGACGCGGCGTTTGAAGCGCGTAACGATGTTAACACAAATACCACAGGTGAGATCAGAGATGCGGTCGACACCGCGCTCACTCTTCTCGACAACGGTGAAGTCCGCGTGGCGAAGAAAGCCGGGTCCGGCTGGCAGGTTAATCAGTGGCTCAAAAAAGCTGTGTTGTTATCGTTCCGGCTGAATGACATGGAAGTCATTGAAGGTGGTGCGGGCGGGGCTACCTGGTGGGACAAGGTGCCCTCAAAATTTGCGGGCTGGGGTGAAAACAGGTTTCGTGAAGCTGGATTCCGCGCGGTACCAAATTGCATTGTGCGCCATTCCGCTTATATCGCGCCGGGCGTAATCCTCATGCCGTCTTTCGTAAATCTCGGGGCCTATGTGGATAAGGGCACGATGGTTGACACTTGGGTCACTGTAGGCTCTTGCGCGCAAATCGGCAAAAATGTGCATCTCTCCGGCGGCGTTGGCATTGGTGGGGTTCTTGAACCGCTACAGGCAGGCCCGGTGATCATCGAAGATGACTGCTTTATTGGCGCGCGCTCGGAAGTTGTTGAAGGGGTAGTCGTAGAAAAAGGTGCGGTCCTTTCCATGGGTGTGTTCATTGGCGCATCAACAAAAATCATCGACCGGCAAACCGGCGAAACCCATATGGGCCGCGTGCCTGCCTATTCAGTGGTAGTGCCCGGCTCCCTGCCCGGTAAGCCGCTGCCCAATGGCAGCCCCGGCCCATCGCTTTACTGCGCGGTTATCGTCAAAACGGTGGATGAAAAAACCCGCTCAAAAACCTCCATCAACGACCTTTTGCGCGATTAAGGTTCTTCTGTTAAAATAAGTAATTAATTTATATGATTAAAGCCGGTTTTCTGAACTGGCTTTAATTTTACGCTTTGTTCTGGGTGTACAAAGGGAACGTTTTGCTTGTTACGATGAAGTGCGCATGAATTTGCGCTGGTTTTTGCTCAATTTTTCTGATCGCTTACCGCGTAAATGGTGGTGGATCGCATCGACATGCCTTTACGCGATATATTTTATAGTCATTTACGTCAGCGCGCGGACGGCAGGCAACGAAGTTCTTACCAGTGGTACTGCGTCTCATTTGTTCATACTATCCAGCGTTGCGTTTTCAATTCTTACGCTTGGCCTGAATGTTAAGCGGTTTAACGACCTCAATTTCCCAATCTGGGTGGGGTTTGCACTCCTTGTGGCCAATTTAAGCTTGGAACTACCGTGGTTAATTGCAGGCGATGCCCAACCTGGATCGTTTGTGTCAGCGTTGGCATTCTGGTTCGTCGCAGGTCTCTGGTGCATAATAATACCTGGCTATGCCTGGCTTGGGTTTCATCGCGGAAGTGTTGGAAAAAACCAGCACGGAGAAGACCCTCTTAAAGGGGTATCAGAAGTAGAAAATCTGCCTGAAGTATCAGGCGCACAGACAGGCTTCGAATTCAAAAATCTGGTATTTTTACCTTTTGGGCGTCTTGGGCGTCCGCTTTATATCGGTGCAACGATTACAACACTGACTTGCATTGCCCTGCTGTACTATTCCTTCTTTGCTTTTTTGTTGGCCGCAGTGCCAACTATTGTAATTAGCGAGGCTTTAATGCTTCTGTATTTTTCTTTGTATTCATTTTTCTGGGCTGTGGCCTGCCTCGCGGCAAAACGGATGCATGACGTGAACCGTTCGGGGGTATGGCCAGTTTTAATTGCCTGGCAGGCACTATTATGCGTGGGTGAGCTGACACAGATAAAATTTGACCTGGCAGCGGGCAGTTTGCATGGATATCTTGTCGCCGGTTATTTGCTGTTCATCGTTGTCTGGCTGTTCCATGAGTTACTGCTCCGGCCAGGGACACCTGGCGACAACGCTTTTGGTCCAGATCCAAGGCAAACGCGGCAGAAAGGCACAGACTGAGTGCAGCATCTGCCTTGACCCGGACGCGGTTGCGCGACACTGTCGGTTCATGACTGACAACACGATAAAAATCGACCCAACTGCCATCACTCAGGCGCTTATTCGCTGTCCTTCAGTGACGCCTTTAGAGGGTGGTGCATTGGATTATTTGCAAACGGTTTTGGAAGGCGCGGGCTTTACCTGCTGGCGGCTGCCTTTTTCTGATGTCGAAACGCCAGAAGTGGATAACCTGTTCGCCCGCATCGGCACTGTTTCGCCGCATATCTGTTTTGCCGGTCACACAGATGTTGTCCCTACCGGCGATGAAAGCCTGTGGACCCATCCTCCGTTCAGCGGCGAAATCGACCGTGGCATCCTGCACGGACGTGGAGCCGTTGATATGAAGGGTGGCGTTGCCTGCTGGGTCGCGGCGGCGCTTGAATTCTTGCGCGATAACAACAGTAAATTCTCAGGCTCTGTTTCACTTCTCATCACTGGAGATGAAGAAGGTCCATCCGTCAACGGCACCAAAAAAATGCTCCCATGGTTGAAAGCAAACGGCCACGTTCCGGATCATTGCATTGTCGGTGAGCCAACCAATTCAGAACAAATTGGTGATGTCATCAAAATCGGTCGTCGTGGAAGTTTGAATGGTGTCATCACAGTTTCCGGCGTGCAGGGCCATTCTGCGTATCTCGATAAAGCGCGCAATCCGGTGCCAGAATTGGCGCGGATTGTTGACGCCATTTCTTCTGATCCACTGGATGAGGGGACGGAGCATTTCCAGCCGACAACCTTGGCGGTAACCAGTTTTGACGTTGGTAATCCGGCAGTGAACGTTGTACCTGGCAGCGCACGCGCCCAGTTCAACGTGCGCTTCAACACCAGCCACACGCCTGCAACCATCGAAGCGTTTGTCCGTGAAAGATGTGCCCGGTTTGCAAGCGAGTTCACTGTCGACATTTTAGTGAGCGGAGATTGCTTCCTCACTGAACCCGGTCCATTTGTTGAAGTGACATCAAACGCAATTATTGAAGTGACAGGAGTGACTCCGGCATTGACTACCGGTGGCGGCACATCGGATGCACGCTTTATCAAAGATTATTGTCCAGTAATCGAATTTGGTCTGGTGAACAAAACCATTCATGCGGTCGATGAGCGCGTGCCTGTTGCCGATCTGAATGTTTTGGCCAAAACCTATCGCGAAATTTTGCAGAGATATTTCGCCCAAAACCAGTTATAGCGCGGTTATGGAAACACCCTCTTTAAGCGAAATTCGCCAATCTCTTGCGGGGACGCGTGAATTGCTGCGCGGTAACAAGGCGGGGCTTACCCATTTTAATCTTACTGAAGACGGGTTCTGGCGGTCTTTCTTTGCATTGTTGTTGGTTCTGCCATTGATGCTGGTCGTCGATGGGGTTTTTTCCGCCAATGAAACAACGGCACTTACAGCGAAGCTTACCCGGTCATCGGTAAATCTCATTTTGCACTGGATGTTGTTTGCGGCGATAGCGTTGCCCTTGTGCCATGCTGCCGGATTGGGCCAACGTTATATGGCATTCATCACGGTCTATAATTGGTCTTCGATTATCGTTGTGGCGATGTTTCTGGTTCCGGCTCTTTTTGTTTTGTCCGGCATTTTGACTCTGGAAGGCGGACAGTTCTTCATAACGGCCACCAGCATATATGCCATTTACTTTCTGTGGTTCGCCGCGAAAACAGCGCTGGAATCGAACGCATGGGTAGCGGCAGGGTTCATTCTTCTCGATTTCTGTTTGAATGTGATTGTGAACGGGTTGCTTGGCTTGAACTAGTCGTAATCGACCTTGACCAGATAAAGCCCTTCGGGCGGAGCAACCTGGCCACATGCAGACCGGTTTGCAGCGGCAAGGGCGGCCCTAAAACCATCTACAGACCATTTGCCTGCCCCGACCCTCTCAAGTGACCCGGCGAACGAGCGCACTTGATTGTGCAGAAACGAACGCGCTGAAACTTTGAGCTGAATAACCTCCCCAGACCGGGTTACGGTTACCTCATCCACTGTCTTAACCGGTGATTTCGACTGGCAATGGACAGACCTGAAGGTCGTGAAATCATGTTGTCCAACAAGCGCTTGTGCAGCTTCATGCATGGCGTCAACGTTGAGTTCACGTGGCCGTCGCCATGCCCTGTTATGCGCAAGTGCCAGTGGTGCGCGCCTGGTAATGTAGTGATAACAATAATGGCGCTTAACGGCAGAAAACCGGGCATGAAACTCTTCATCCACTTCGCTGGCGGAAAGCACGGCAACTGGTGCGGGTTTAAGATGAAAATTTAAGCCGTCCCGGATTTTGCTCTCTGACCAAGGCTTGCCGAGGTCAAAATGAGCAGCCTGGCCAAGGGCATGTACGCCTGCATCAGTGCGCCC
>CAJQND010000265.1 GCA_905479595.1 uncultured Hyphomicrobiales bacterium | reverse complement strand
AAAGAAGTTCGATCATTTCCTTGACTATGTGGAACAATCCGACACCGAGTTATTCGTCCTCGGCGACCTGTTTGACTTCTGGCAGGCAAACATCAGCAGGGTGGTGATCCATCGACTGAAACTTCTGGATCGTCTGGCACAGATGCAGGCTGTCTATGTCGTTGGTAATCATGATGCAGACTTCGAACATCTGATCGGAACCGATATCCTGGCGCATCCCTTCTTTCATCGCATGTCCGGGCCGTTCGAACGCATGATCAACGGTCGCCGTTTCAAATTCATGCATGGTCACGAACTCGACCCGTTCAATCGAGACGGCACCCCGCGTTGGGGTCGTATCCTTGCCATCCTTGGGGGCATCCTTGAGGACCGAAAAGGTTCACCGCTGCTGTCGGCAGGGGGCTTTACTGAAAAAACCCTGCTCAAAGTCAGCCGTGGTTTTATGTGGGTATGGAACAACTCCGTCAACCTGTTTGAAAAAAGCGAGAAGCATGAGAAGGCGCACAGCATGGCGGAGTCTTTAACGCCGGCACAGGATCCGTCTAAGATCAAGGGTATCCTGTCTTTGTATCATAAAAATAAACTGGCTGAGGGGTATGATTATCTGATTGCCGGACACACGCACCGTGCGGGGATCTTTCAGGATTGGTACTGTAACAGCGGTTGCTGGGTCGGACTGCGGACAACCTTCTTGCGAATCCGGACGGACGGGCACATTGAAGTCTGTGAATGGAAGGACACGAAGCCGGTGATGGTTAAAAATACAATGCAGCAATGATAATCGAGAACCAATGACAGCCAATATCTTAAATTCTGATACGATGACATGGGTGGTGATACCGCTGCTCGTTTTTTGTTCGCGTATTATCGACGTGACGATCGGAACCGCGCGGGTGATCTTTGTGTCCCGGGGCTACAAGGCGATGTCCGCGGCGGCAGGATTTTTCGAGGTGCTGATCTGGCTGCTGGCGATCGGGCAGATCATGAAGAATCTGTCGAATCCAATATGTTATATTGCCTACGCCGGGGGCTTTGCATTGGGCAACTATATTGGGATTACGCTGACGGAAAAAATGTCGCTGGGCACGGTCCTGGTCCAGGTGATGACCAACCGGGATGCCTCGGCCTTGGTTGCAGCGCTGAAAGAAAGCGAATACGGCGTGACCACCGTGCAGGGGCAGGGGGCGTTTCAGCCGGTCAAACTCGTCTTTACGATCGTGTCTCGCACGCACTTGAACAACGTACTGAGGATTATCCAAACGCATAATCCAAAGTCCTTTTATTCGATCCATGAAATCGGCAGTATGGCAAAAGGATTTGTCCCAGGCCGGAAAAGAATGGGGCTTGTACGTATCAACACACTCTTCAAGCCGTTTCGCAAAGGGAAGTAATGACACAGCCTAAAACACAAACCAAACTAAAGCAGTTAATGATGGTATTGGAAAACCATAAGACCATGCTGATTGTCATGCAGGATAATCCCGACCCGGATGCGATTGCTTCGGCGGTTGCTCTAAGACGGCTCGCCAATACGCTGGCCAATATCCAATGCTCGATTGCCCACGGCGGAACAGTGGGGCGAGCTGAAAATCGTGCGATGGTGAAATACCTGAATCTGAATCTGCGACCGCTTGACCAGATTGACATGACTCAGTTCGAATTATTTGCGATGGTCGATACGCAGCCCGGAACAGGAAACAACTCGTTACCCGGACAGGTTGAACCGGATATTGTGATTGATCATCACACATGTCGGGAACTGACGCGCCACTGCCGCTTTACCGATGTCCGGAGCAAATACGGTGCCACGGCCACCATCATGCTCGAGTATTTAAATGCCGTGCAGTTTATACCCGAGACCCCGCTTGCCACGGCAATGCTCTATGCGATCCGCTCCGACACCCAAGAGTTAGGACGTGATTCGACCCAGGCAGATGTCGAGGCCTTTAATCAGTTGTATCCGATGGCCAACAAGCATAAACTCAGTGAGATTCAGCGGGGCAAAGTGGAGCGGAGCTATTACCAAATGCTGGCAGACGGCTTGAAAAATGCGCAAGTTTACGGCAATGCCATCGTGACCAATCTCGGTGTCATTGGAAATCCGGATATGATTGCTGAAATAGCTGACATGCTCCTTCGAGACGATCAAACCGACTGGATTATGGTGTACGGATTCTATAAGGATCGAATGATGATTTCTCTGCGGACCTATGCCCAGGAAGGGCGTGCTGACAAAGTGATCCATCACATTGTGGCCCGTAAAGGTGCTGGGGGTGGACACCCAAGCTATTCAGGAGGGCAAATACCACTGCCGGATGACACAGTAAAAGCGAAACGGAAACTCGAAAATACCGTTCTCAACCGTTTTCTCAAACAGGTGGTCAATAATTCTGAATCCCAAAAACCACTCATTCAAAAGCAGTAGATTTTCATGAGTTTTTAGCTTTACAATTTTTAGCTATTTTTATATATATAGATTCTATGCCAAGAAACAATGCATCTGATTTGACGCTTAGCTTAGCCGATATCTGTTCGGTGTTGTGCGGTATCAGCGATCAGGACCAGATGCAGGAGTTTCTGACTGAAATGTTAACCCCCTCAGAATGCCGGGATCTGGCCCTCCGCTGGGAGCTGATGCGGCGGCTCAAAAAGGGCGCTCCCCAACGACAAATCGCCGCCGAACTGGGCATTAGCTTATGCAAAATAACCCGTGGAGCGAAAATCCTGAAACAGGATCACTCCATCAGTAATCACTATTTGAATGCAGGAGAACAAGATGAATCGAAAAATCCTACTGGATGAAAAAGACATCCCCCGTCAATGGTACAATCTGGCCGCAGATTTGCCCAATCCGCCGCTGCCGCCGATAACACCGGATGGAACCCCGATCGGGCCGGAAATGTTGGCGCCTGTGTTCCCGATGAACCTGATTGAACAGGAAGTCAGCACCGAACGCTGGATCGATATTCCGGAAGAAATATTGGACATTCTGTACCGCTGGCGTCCGGCTCCATTGAGAAGGGCGGTTTATCTGGAGCGCTATCTGGATACCCCGGCCAAGATCTATTACAAGGACGAAAGCACCAGTCCGGCAGGAAGCCATAAACCCAATACCGCCGTTGCGCAGGCGTGGTATAATAAGCAGTTCGGCATTGAGCGGTTGACGACCGAAACCGGTGCCGGTCAGTGGGGTTCGGCCCTGTCATTTGCCTGCAAGCTGATCGGCTTGGAGTGCAAGGTGTTTATGGTCCGTATCAGCTTCGACCAGAAACCCTTCCGTAAACTGATGATGCAGGTCTGGGATGGAAACTGTGTCGCCAGTCCGAGCACCGAGACAAATGCCGGCCGCACCATTCTTGAAAAATTT
>CAJQND010000264.1 GCA_905479595.1 uncultured Hyphomicrobiales bacterium | reverse complement strand
CTGGTGAACCGCATGCCGCTTTATGCATTCGTGTTCATGATCTTCACCATGGCGAATGTCGGCTTGCCCGGTACGTCAGGTTTTGTTGGCGAATTCCTGACCCTTGTTGGTGCATTCCAGGCCAATACCTGGGTGGCATTCTTTGCCACCACTGGCGTTGTACTTTCTGCCGCTTATGCCCTGTGGCTCTATCGTAAGGTCATGTTCGGTGTGCTGGACAAGGAAAGCCTTAAATCGATCACTGATATGAACCGGCGCGAAGCAGTTATCTTGTTGCCGCTGGTTGTTCTGACGATCTTGTTTGGCGTCTATCCAGCGCCAATCCTTGATGCGATGGATGCATCAGTGACCCAGCTAATTGACAATTATCAGGCCTCGCTGGCCGCGCTCGACAGCGCGCCCAAGCTTGCGGCTACACAGTAACCGAGGACCCAGACCCAGATGTTTCAATCCTCAGATATTATGATGGTGCTTCCAGAGATCATCCTTGCGGTAGGCGCGATGCTTTTTTTGATGATCGGCGCGTTCCGCACATCTGAATCATCCGATCTCATCACCACGCTTTCCCTTGCCTTGCTGGCAGGTGTTGCCGGGTTGATCGTGTTTGGTCCGGTTGGCAACGGCGAAGCCTATAACGGGCTGTTCATTGTCGATACCTTTGGCCGGTTCATGAAAGTGCTCTCGCTGTTTGGTGCCGCTGTGGTTTTGCTCATGTCTGTGAACAGCCTCAAGCGCGACGGGTTGCAGCGGTTTGAGTATCCGGTTCTGCTCATTCTTGCCACGCTCGGCATGTGCATGATGATTTCGGCGAACGATCTGATATCGCTGTATATGGGGCTTGAGCTGCAATCCCTGTCGCTTTATGTGCTCGCCGCGATTAACCGTGACAATGTACGTTCCTCAGAAGCGGGCCTTAAGTATTTCGTCCTTGGCGCTCTGTCCTCAGGCATGCTGCTTTATGGCGCGTCACTCATCTACGGCTTTACCGGCGTTACCCAGTTTGGCGCAATTGCTGAGGCGGTTTCGGGCGGTGAAGCGGGGCTTGGGCTCTTGTTTGGTCTTGTGTTCCTGATTGCCGGACTGGCCTTTAAAGTATCTGCAGTGCCGTTCCATATGTGGACGCCAGATGTCTACGAAGGCGCACCAACACCGGTAACGGCGTTTTTTGCAGCGGCTCCGAAAGTTGCCGCCATGGCGATTTTTACGCGGGTGATGATTGATGCGTTCCCGGCGGTCACCAAGGACTGGCAGCAGATTATTGTGTTCTTGTCGATTGCCTCAATGGTGCTCGGTGCATTCGCCGCTATTGGCCAGAACAACATCAAGCGCCTGATCGCCTATTCTTCCATTGGCCATATTGGTTTTGCGCTTGTCGGGCTGGCAGCAGGTTCTGCAGAAGGGGTGAAGGGGGTCGTCATCTATATGGCGATTTACCTGATGATGACCCTTGGTACATTTGCCTGCATTATCGCCATGCGTACCAAAGATGGGGCAGTGGAAAATATTTCCGATCTTGCAGGCCTTGCACGCAATGACAAACTTATGGCGTTCATGCTCGCCATGTTGATGTTTTCGCTGGCAGGCATTCCGCCGCTGGCCGGGTTCTTTGCCAAGTTTTATGTATTCGCTGCCGCCGTCAAGGAAGGCATGTGGATGCTTGCGGTCATCGGTGTCGTCGCCAGTGTTGTCGGGGCGTTCTATTACCTCCGCATCGTCAAGGTGATGTATTTCGATGAGCCTGCTGAAGCCTTTGAAGCGGCACCGCGGGAAGTGCGCCTGGTTATGTTGCTTTCGGGCCTGTTTGTGCTGGTGTTCGCCATTGTCGCGCGCCCGCTCATCACTGCTGCAGAAGCCGCTGCCGCCTCATTGTTTTAGGCAATGAGCAAAGCTGCT
Source organism: uncultured Hyphomicrobiales bacterium (assembly GCA_905479595.1). Taxonomy (GTDB): domain Bacteria; phylum Pseudomonadota; class Alphaproteobacteria; order Rhizobiales; family CAJQND01; genus CAJQND01. The sequence goes on along the minus strand of CAJQND010000264.1, from coordinate 697 downwards.
CCGCTTCTGCCAAAGGGCTACGCGCTTAAGCAATACGGCGATATCGATTCCACAAATGCCGAAGCATTGCGGCTTGCTGAAAAAGGTGAGCGTGGGCCATTTTGGGTCTGGGCAGAAACCCAGAGCGCGGGTCGCGGTCGCGATGGTCGAGCCTGGGTGTCGGAAGCCGGAAACCTCTACGCGTCTCTTCTCTTGCCTTCGACCGATGCTGCGCGCGCGCCTGAACTGAGTTTCGTTGCCGCCCTTGCATTGTATGACACCTCGGCGCAGTGTCTTGGCGCAAGTGCAGCAAGTCAGTTGGCGATTAAATGGCCTAATGACCTTCTGCTCGACGGCAAAAAGATCGTCGGCATTTTGCTTGAACAACATAGTGGTGGAGAGATCGCTATTGGATGTGGGCTAAATCTGGCTCACATGCCCGAGAATACGCGCATGCCCGCGACAAGTCTCGCGGCCTTTAATGTGCACATCACGCCTGCGCGTGGGCTGGAATTACTGGCGACAAGTCTTGATGCCTGGCTCAAGGTTTGGCGTGCTGAAGGCTTTGCACCGGTTCGAGCGGCCTGGCTGGCGCGCGCCGCAGGTCTTGGTCAGCTCATCACCGTGCGGCTTCCAAATGGTGATCAACACGGTACATTCGATGCTCTCGACACAGATGGGCCGCTGATTTTGAAAAAAGACAATGGAGAAACGTCGC
>CAJQND010000263.1 GCA_905479595.1 uncultured Hyphomicrobiales bacterium | reverse complement strand
TTGGCATCAGCCTCGGAATATACCGCGATTGTGCGCATACCCAGCCGTTTTGCGGTGCGCATGACCCGGCAGGCGATTTCGCCGCGATTTGCAATAAGGACAGAAGAAAACATAAAAATTCCTTAGTGATTCCAGTTAATTGAGGCAGCTTTGGAAAACCGGCTGAGGCTTTCAATACCAAACGCATCTGGCTGCATATTTGTTGCCCGGCTGGCAAATGGTGTCTTGAGGCCAAGTTGCTTGGCGGCGTGCAATTTGCCATAGCATAGAAAGTGATCGAGGGTTTGCATGATGAAAACAATCAGCGGCAACAGTTCCTGATAAAGCCCATAGGCGCTTTCCTGATCACCTGCCTTAAACGCCTCATAAATAGCCACCTGCTGGCGCGCACTATCGGGCGATGGCACGATACCAGCGCATCCGGCACGCAGATTGTCGGGAAGCTCGAGCCCGCCACGACCATTGAATACGGCGAGTTGACCATCAGCAGCTGAGATAAACTGGCGCACCGAACAGACCGGGCCTTCACCTTTCATCACTGTAAAGTTTTCATGCCGCGCCGCCATTAACGCAACGTTTTCAGGGCTCAAGCCAACGCCTAAGTATTCCGGTGCATTCTGAATGCCTGCCGGCAGGCCGGTAGCAGCAAACAGTTCAGCGTAAAACGCCATCAGTTGTGCTTCATCGGGTTTGGCCCCCAAGGGAGGCTGGAAAACAACCCAGCTTGCACCTGCATGCTCTGCAGCGTGAATTTGAGAAATGGCTTCGGCGCTGGTTTTTCCAGCAATTGTAACCATTACCGGCACTTTACCTGCAACGTCCTCCACAGCCCATTGCATCACTGATATCCGCTCTTTCGCGCTAAGCTGAGAGACTTCCGTGCCAAGCCCAAGGCAGGCAATTCCGTGCACGCTCGCCTCCAGGCAAAAAGATACTTGCGCCCCCATCGCGCCACGGTCCAGCGCGCCATCGCGACCATAAAAGGCATAGAGCATGGGATAAATGCCGTGAAACATGGGGTGGGCCTTGCGTGCCATTACATTCTAAAAACGCCGAATTTAGTGTCTTCAACCGGTGCGTTGAGACAGGCGGAAAACGCCATACCAAGCACCATGCGGGTTTCATTTGGGGCAATCACGCCGTCATCCCATAGCCGCGCTGTGGCAAAATACGGGTGCCCTTCATGCTCAAATTGTTCTTTGATGGGCGCTTTGAAGGCGTCTTCGTCTTCCTGCGCCCAGGTGTCACCAGCAGCTTCAATATTGTCGCGTTTTACGGTCGCGAGAACGCTTGCGGCCTGTTCGCCGCCCATGACCGAAATCCTTGAATTTGGCCATGAAAACACAAAACGCGGGCCATAAGCGCGCCCGCACATGCCATAGTTTCCAGCCCCGAACGAACCACCGATCACTACCGTGATTTTTGGCACATTTGCGCAGGCAACAGCGGTGACCATTTTTGCACCATCACGGGCAATGCCCTGGGCTTCGTATTTTTGACCAACCATGAAACCGGAGATGTTTTGCAGGAACAGCAACGGGATTTTGCGCTGGCAACACAGCTCAACGAAATGCGCTCCCTTGCGCGCACTTTCGCCATAAAGGATGCCATTGTTGGCGACGATGCCCACAGAAATGCCCCATATATGAGCAAATCCGGTCACCAGTGTCGTTCCATAAAGCTTTTTGAATTCATCAAACTCTGATCCATCCACCAATCGTGCAATAATTTCGCGCACATCATAGGGCTTGGCGAATGTAGGGGGGATAATGCCCCCGATGCTTTTTGCGTCCAGCTTGGGTTCCACAGGTTCGCGCACTGGAATATTTGGCACTTTCTTGTGGTTCAGTCCGCCAACAATCTTGCGCACAATGGCCAGCGCATGGGCATCATCCAGGGCATAATGATCGGCAACGCCGCTTTCGCGGGCATGCACATCTGCGCCACCTAAATCTTCCGCACTCACCTCTTCGCCAGTTGCTGCTTTCACCAAAGGTGGCCCGGCAAGAAAGATCGTGCCCTGCTCCTTCACAATCACCGTCTCATCGCACATTGCAGGCACATAGGCCCCGCCAGCTGTACATGAACCCATAACGCAGGCGATTTGTGAAATACCCATGGCAGACATGGTGGCCTGGTTATAAAAAATCCGACCGAAATGCTCCCGGTCGGGGAACACATCGATCTGCTGGGGCAGGTTTGCACCACCGCTATCAACCAGATAAATGCATGGCAGCAGGTTTTGCCGGGCAATCTCCTGGGCGCGCAGGTGCTTCTTCACCGTCATTGGAAAATAAGTGCCACCCTTGATCGTTGCGTCATTGCACACGATCATACATTCGCGCCCTGATACCCGACCGATGCCGGTGATAACGCCAGCAGCATGAATATCACCGCCATACATCTCCCAGGCTGCCATGGGGGCAAGTTCAAGAAATGGCGTGCCGGGATCCAGCAATTGCATCACCCGGTCGCGCGGCAACAGCTTGCCTCGGCCAAGGTGGCGTTCGCGCGAACGCTCAGAGCCACCTAACGCAGACTTGGCGCGCGCTGCGGTCAAATCTTCGCAGAGCGATAACATGAGATCCGCGTTTGCTTTAAAATCCTCCGAATCCTCTGAAACCGTTGACGTCAGAATGGCCATAATGATCCTCAAAATACTTGCAAATTCTATGTGGCAATTATCAGCATCCTCCAGCCAAAGCCAAGGGCAATCCTAGGGAAGCCTAGGAACCCCAATGTTATGTCCATCCTTAGCTACCGTGGGAAGGGTTTCAAAGTGGTCTGTTACACTCCAAAGGGAGAGAACCCTATTCAGTTTAACATCATGGAGGAGAAGGAACTTGACACTTTTTGCAATCTTATCA
>CAJQND010000262.1 GCA_905479595.1 uncultured Hyphomicrobiales bacterium | reverse complement strand
TGTGCCCGAAGACCGTCTTGGCCGCGGGTCTGTGCCGGAGATGTCGCTGGTGCAAAACACATTGCTTACTGGTTCTCACAGAGGCTTGGTGACAAATGGCTTTGTTCAATCAGCGAAAGCGGCAAGCCTGGCCGCTGAAATTCGTGACACATATGATGTTCGCTCGTCAGGGATAGAGGCTGAGGCGCGTAGTCTTTCCGGTGGCAATTTACAGAAATTCATTGTTGGGCGGGAAATCCTGCAGCAACCGGAATTGCTTGTGCTGGGATATCCCACCTGGGGTGTAGATGTGGGGGCAGCTGCCGCAATCCGCCAGGAAATCATCGACCTTGCCGGGCGTGGTGGCGCTGTCGTCGTGGTGTCTGAAGACCTGGATGAGCTGTTTGAGATTTGCGATCGGATTGTGGTGATTGCTGAAGGCCGCCTCAGCCCTGCACGTGAAACCGGTGCGGCAAATGTTGAAGAGCTGGGCTTGTGGATGTCGGGCCAGTTTGGTGGCACGGAGGCAGATGATGCAGCTTAGGCTTGAACCACGCGCTGTCACGTCAAGCGCCATGCAATACGCCTCGCCGTTGATTGCTGCGGGGATGACAGTTATTGCCGGTGTATTGTTGTTTGGCGCGTTGGGCACGGACCCTATAAGCGCGCTTTATATGTTCTTCATTCGCCCGCTCACATCCGTCTATGGCGTTTCGGAATGGCTGTTGAAGGCGACGCCTTTATTGTTATGTGCCTTGGGGTTGATGGTTGGGTTCAGGGCAAATGTGTGGAATATCGGCGCTGAAGGCCAGCTTACATTCGGTGCCATATGCGGTGGTGGTGTAGCACTGGCGTTTTGGGGCAATGAGGGGGTCTGGACCTTGCCGCTCATGCTCGTTGCAGGCGCTCTTGGCGGCATGGCATGGGGCGCGATCCCGGCATTCCTCAAAAATCACTTTAACGCCAATGAGATCCTGACCAGCCTGATGCTTACTTATGTAGCGGTTCAGGTGTTGGGATATTTGGTGCATGGCCCATGGCGCAGCCCGGAAGGTTTCAATTTTCCTGAAACCCGAATGTTCGGAGATGCGGCGCAACTCACGCCTCTTGTTGATGGGACCAGACTCCATTCGGGCATTTTCATTGCCCTGCTGGCTCTGGCGGCAGTGTGGATATTCCTCTCAAAATCATTTCTCGGATTTAAAGTGTCGGTGGCCGGTCAAGCGCCAGCCGCAGCTGCCTATGCCGGGTTTTCGCGAAAAGGTATTGTGTGGTTGAGCCTGCTTTTGTCTGGCGCACTGGCTGGCCTTGCCGGGATCATCGAAGTCGCCGGTACGATCCAACAACTCCAGTCGGTTATTTCTCCAGGCTACGGTTTTGCCGCAATCATTGTCGCATTCCTTGGGCGGCTTCATCCATTTGGCATTCTGATGGCGAGCTTGCTTATGTCCCTCATGTATCTGGGTGGCGAGTCCCTGCAAATGAACCTGAACCTGCCACTGGCGGTGACAGGCGTGTTTCAAGGTTTGTTGCTGTTCTTTGTTCTTGGTTCAGATGTTTTGATCCGTTACCGCGTGCGGCTGGTGCGTGATGATGAGAGAAAGGCAGGCGCATAATGGATGGTCTCGATAGTGCGGTTGCCATTCTTGCCGGGGCCATCCGGGCGGGGACCCCGTTGGTGTTTGCAGCACTTGGGGAACTTGTGACGGAAAAATCCGGCGTCCTCAATCTTGGCGTTGAAGGCATGATGTTAATAGGTGCCGTTGCCGGCTTCATCACGACGGTGGCGACTGGTGACCCTTACCTTGGTATTCTGGCAGCTATGATCGCTGGGGCCGCCTTGTCTCTTGTGTTCGGTTTCCTCAGCCTCACCTTACTGACCAATCAGGTGGCGACCGGGCTCGCCTTGACGATTTTTGGCATTGGCCTTTCTGCATTTCTTGGCATCAATTATGTTGGCACGCCGATTAACGGGTTAAAGCCCCTGGCGATCCCGCTTTTGTCAGACATTCCGGTTCTTGGGCCGGTGTTGTTTACCCATGATGTGTTGATCTATGCATCTTTCTTCCTGATCGCCACAGTCAGCATTCTTCTGTACCGCACACGCGCCGGGCTCATTTTGCGAGCTGTTGGCGAGAGCCATGCGGCTGCCCATGCCATTGGCTATCCGGTTGTCTTGATCCGTTATCTCGCGGTTATGTTTGGTGGCGCATGTGCCGGATTGGCCGGTGCCTATCTGTCATTGGTCTACACGCCACAATGGGCAGAAAATATGACTGCAGGGCGTGGCTGGATCGCACTTGCATTGGTAGTGTTTGCAACCTGGCAACCGGGCCGGGTCATGGCTGGTGCCTATCTGTTTGGCGGCATCACCATTATGGGGCTGCATGTTCAGGCACTAGGGTTTGAGATTTCATCACACCTTGTGGCCACTTTGCCTTACCTGGCAACGATTGTGGTGCTGGCAGTTATTTCACGTGATGCCACAAAAATCAGGTTGAACGCGCCTGCATCGCTGGGAACTCCATTCCACCCTGCAGCATAGACAGGTGTGCAGGTGGGTTTTAAGCGCCGCAAAATCCTCAGAAAACCCTAGAAAAAGCCAATATTGGCTGTCTATCTGGATATTTGCACTCAAATTACAACTTTTTGTTGCAAAATCAGGTGGAATTTGCATTCTCGTAATACGAGCATTGAACTTTAAATTAAACTTTAGACATAATTGGTTGCAATTTATGGGTCAGGTAAAAAATCTTAGGACCTGGCAAAAAGAAGAGCGCCGTAAGCGCATTCTTGACGCCGCCAGGGCTCTTTTTTTTGAACGTGGATATGTCTCGGCGACAATTAAGGACATTGCAGATAATGCAGCGGTTTCGCCGCCAACGGTCCATAAATATTATGGCACCAAACAACTGCTTTTATTTGATCTTGTACTTGATTGTGAAAGCGAAATTGCAAGCGAAATTGAAACAAAGATTGCGATAGAAAAAAATCCGGTAAAATCTGCCACATTTCTCCTGGCACAAATTATCGAGGGTGCACTCACCCGCATTGATCGCAAAACCTGGATGCACGCGTATTCGGTTTTTGGCAACCAGCCAATCGATGGGCAGAACCGGAGTTTTGAAAGCATACTGGCGGAGCAATATGACGGCCTCGAGAAGGTTTTTGCTGATCTGCAAGTGGATGGTGGCCTGTCCCCAATGTTTGATGGACGAACAGCGCGTGAACTTTTGCAAACGGTCAATTCATCCTTGTTCAAAAAACTGCTGATCAAGGAAATTGACTTGAAGGATTACAGGAAAAAAATCAAAAATAGTGTCCGCTTCGTGCTTGAGCCGCACGTCTTAAACGGTTCGCACACATAACCAAATCGCCGTTATTCCAGCTCTTTGGTTTTCAGGAACGAGATGCCTTCATTGTTCTTGATAGTGTAATCAAGCTCCCAGGCGCTTTTAGCCAGAAAAACCGGATTTTCATCCCGGTCTGTTGCAATGGCCGAGCGTTTGCTTTCAATAAAAGTTTTCAGCGCTTGTGGGTCATCAGATTTGATCCAGCAGGCCATTTCATAGGGCAAGCCCTCGTAGGAAATTTCTGCGCGATATTCAGCGCGCGCCCGTGACGCCAGCACATCAAGCTGCAACACCCCAACAACACCGACAATCCATTGCGATCCAATGGCTGGTTTGAACACCTGAATAAGGCCCTCTTCTGCCAGATCCTCCAGTGCGGCGCGCATTTGTTTTACCTTGGTGGTGTCGCCAAGGCGCACCCGGCGCAGAATTTCAGGGGCAAAGGCGGGGATGCCCGTAAACCGCAAGGTCTCACCTTCGGAAAATGTATCACCAACCCGCATGGTGCCGTGGTTGGGAATTCCGATCACGTCACCAGCATAGGCTTCATCAACGATCTCACGGTCCTGAGCGAGGAAGAAAATCGGGCTGTGCACCATGACGTCTTTGCCGGTGCGCACCTGGCGCAGTTTCATTCCGCGCTTAAACTCTCCAGAACACAGACGCACAAACGCCACCCTGTCGCGATGGTTTTTGTCCATGTTCGCCTGCACCTTGAACACAAACCCGGTGACCGGATTTTCCGATGGTTCAACAATGCGGGTATCTGCAGGGCTGGGGCGTGGCGGTGGCGCGTGCTCAGCTATCAACGAGATCAACGGTTTGACCGAATAATCTTTCAACGCACTACCGAAAATAACCGGCGTCATATGACCTTCACGATAGGACTGAGGGTCAAACTCGGGGTAGGCACCAATTGCCAGCTCCATGCCTTCTTTAGCCGCTGACAAGATGTGGGGCGGTACCAGTTCGGCCAAACGCGGATCGTCCGGGCCTTCCATATCGATTACCAGATTGCAGGCACCACCAGGGGCATCGGACGTCCAGAACTGGTTACGGTGCAGGTCATAACAACCGCGAAAATCGGTTCCCATTCCGATTGGCCAAACTCGTGGCGCAATATCCAGCGCCAACATTTCCTGTACCTCGTCGAGCAGCTCAAACGGATCGCGGCCTTCGCGGTCGACCTTGTTGATATAGGTTACAATTGGAATATCGCGCAGTCGGCAAACTTCAAACAGTTTGCGGGTCTGTTGCTCAATACCCTTGGCGGCATCGATCACCATGATTGCGGAATCGACCGCTGTCAAAGTGCGGTAGGTGTCCTCGCTGAAGTCTTCGTGGCCAGGTGTGTCAAGCAGGTTGCAGACGAGCCCGTCATAGTCGAAGGTCATCACCGAGCTGGTTACAGAAATACCGCGATCCTGTTCGATTTTCATCCAGTCAGAACGCGCCCGGCGTTGATCGCCGCGGGTTTTCACCGCGCCCGCCAACTGGATTGCGCCGCCGGCGACCAGAAGTTTTTCGGTCAGTGTGGTTTTACCGGCATCTGGATGCGAAATGATCGCAAAAGTGCGGCGCCGGGTAAATTCATCCGCCATAAGGTAAGCTCATGTGATGGGAACATCTGTTGTTTGCACCCTGATAGGCCATTCACGCAGATAAATCCACCTGATCCTGTGTGAGGCCTATGGGTTAAGGCATGGCCATGATGCCGCCATCGACGACAAGTTCCGTGCCGGTAATAAAGCTTGCCTTGTCTGACAGCAGGAACAAGCAGGCATTTGCCATGTCTTCAACACTTCCCGGGCGGCCAAGCGGAACCGCAGAGGAGAGATTTGCAATTGCCCCGGGATCATTGTCCCAACGCGCCTGCATAGGCGACACGGTTGGGCCCGGGCATATCGTGTTGGAACGAATGTTGTCTGGTGCAAGTTGAATTGCCAGGGATTTCGACAAAGCAATGACGCCGGCCTTTGAAGCTTGATATGCATCCTGTGGTGCAGCGTCTCCGCGTAAACACTGAATGGTTGAGAAATGGACCATGGCACCGCTGCCCGCCTCTTTCATCAAGGGTGTTATATGGCGTGCGGTATGGACCATGGATTTGAGATTGATGGTGAGCACTCTGTCCCAAACATCAAGATCCATATCGAGGGCAGAGCCGTCTTCCTCAAACAGTAAAACGCCCGCGACATTTGCTAGCAAATCGATGCCACCAAATGCACTGACGCCAGCGGCGACTGCGCCTGCGACGCTCTGCTCGTTGGCTAAATCCGCCTGGACGAAAATATGGTTGCCAGGTCCCGTGGATACATTTTCCGGTTTGTCGCGCACATCACTCATGACAACATTTGCGCCCTGGGCGATGAGGTCATTGGAAATCGCCAGGCCCATGCCGCCGGCAGCACCTGTCACAAATGCTGTGCGTGTTGAAAAATCCATTTTGTGCTCCCCGAAATTGCGCCTGTACAGTGCTTGAAAGACTGCGATAGTCTTCGCTCTAACTCAAGCGCTTTGCGCCTTTTACACGGAGTACTGCCGATGAATTTCTCCAATATGATCACCGTCATTGGCGCGCACGCTGAAGGTGAGGTCGGCAGGGTTATCACAGGAGGTGTTCTGCCGCCGTCGGGAGAAAGTCTTTATGACCAGGCGATGTATCTGTGGCGCAACATGGATGGTTTTCGCAAATTTCTGCTCTATGAACCGCGCGGCGGAGCGTTTGTGCATGCAAACCTGATTGTGCCGCCCAAGTCTCCCAAGGCCGATGCCGGGTTTATCATCATGGAAGCTGAGGATTATCCTTCCATGTCCGGGTCCAACTGTATTTGTGTGGCCACGGTTTTGCTGGAGACCGGAATGCTCAAAATGCATGAACCGCAGACGAAACTGACCCTGGAAACACCCGGTGGGCTTGTGGACGTGGTGGCAGACTGCGAAGCCGGGCGCTGCAAACGGGTGAAGCTCACAAATGTGGCAAGCTATGCCGCCCTCCTGGACGCAGAGATTGATGTGCCTGATATAGGCAAACTCAAGGTAGATGTGGGTTTTGGAGGGGCGTTCTTTGCATTGGTCGAAGCTACGCAATTCGGTTTTGCGCTTGATGGTTCTGAGGCGCGTGCGCTTGTGGAACTGGGTGAAAAAATTAAAGCGGCTGCGAATGCACAGTTAACAGTCAAGCACCCGGATTTTCCTGACCCGGAATTCAATCAGATCGCATTCACAGAATTTATCTTGCCAGTGGAAAAAGTGGATGGCGTGAAGACCGGACGAAACACGGTGGTTATCTCTCCTGGAAAACTCGACCGTTCACCCTGCGGTACGGGCACAAGCGCGCGGCTCGCTGTCATGCATGTCAAAGGGGAAATCGCGGTGGGTGAAGAGTTTGTCAGCCACTCGGTCATCGGTTCCAGTTTCGACGCTAAAGTGGAGAGGGAAACAACATTGTCAGACGACACTGCTGCCATTCATCCCTCAATTGCCGGGCGCGGCTGGATCACCGGGTTTCACAACTATGTTCTCGATCCCGAAGACCCATGGCCGGAGGGCTACACTCTGTCGGACACCTGGTATCGCGCTCTGGATTGAACCAGATACATTTGGTTCAAGTGTTTCCGGCCAGACCGGGTTGCTTTAGGCAAATTGGTCTGGCCGGTTTTTGTTACTGACCCGGATGTGGGTCCATGCTTGGATCAAAAGGCAGTTGATCAAGGTGCTCAACATATTCGAGCGGATCAAAAGGCAGTTTTGATGCATCGACAAACGGCCTTGCCAAGGCTTTCACCTCAGGCGTTGCGTTTGCAATGCCGGTCCACGGCACACCGTGCTTTTCCTTTGAATCCGGATATTTCTTTTTCCATAAATCGTGGCGTATCTTCATACGATTGAATGGCCGTTTCAGATGGATCAAGTTTACCAGCATTGGTGTTACCTCGCGCGGATCCGCCGGCAGGAAGTAGAAAGCTGCTGGAATACCGCTGGCTTCACCGACCGGATCAGGTGAAATCCAATGGCGTTTGTAGTTGCCTTTCACCGTTGCGCCGAGGTTCGGGCCGGCATAGATGAAGTAGTGATCGCGCCGACTGAATGTGTCGCCATTCATCAACAATGATGTCTGGTCGATACCGTCGATAATGCGGTCGGTTGGGATGTGCGAGGTTGCCTGTGCAAGGCGGGCAAAGGTTGTGAACAGATCGGTCTCGTGGATGATATCCCCGACAACCTGACCGGGTTTGATAACACCAGGCCACCATGCAAACCCTGGCACCCGGACACCACCTTCAAGAAAATCGCCCTTGCCGCCACGGAAAATAGTTTCCGCCATGCCAAGGCCTGGAGGTGGGTTGTGGGTCATTGGCCCGTTATCCGCCATCGCCACAATGATGGTGTTTTCAGCAATGCCGAGCTCTTTGAGCTTGGCCATCAGCTTGCCGATAAACGGATCGATATTGCATTGGAGCCCATCTTGCAGAATGCTTCTGGATACTGAGCATTTCTTCGGATTAGGAATGAAACTGGTAAGATTTGGCCAGTTTGCAACGTAGAAAGGCTTTCCTGCTTTGGCATTGCGCTCGATGAAGTCGAGAGTACGGCGCTGCGCTTCAGGGTCAATTTTCAAGTAATTTTCGTGGCTATTATCACCCCATTGGCGGGTTTCACCACCCTTGGTGCCCTCTGCCATCTGAACCCAGCCCTTCGTTACGAAAGTGTCGTCGAGCTTCTAGGGGTCTTTTGGCAGCATGTCTTCCAGAAGGCCGATCGAGGCGTTCGCGCCTTCAGCAATCTTGGTGTTGAGGGAGAGGATTTGGTTGTAGCCAGTAAAGAAGGCTTCATCGAAACCCTGGTTGTGGGGATAGCTTTCCTCGATATCACCCAAGTGCCATTTTCCATGGAAGGCAGTGGCATAGCCGACGTTTGAAAGAACTTCAGCCAGGGTTACTTCTTCGCCACCCATGCCGTGGCTTTCCAGCAACATGCCGATATTATACATGCCGCTGCGAACTGCGAGGCGGCCGGTTGCGGAGGCAGCGCGGCTTGGCGTGCAGCCAACCTCGGTGACCATGCGCGTGAACATGATGCCTTCTTCAGCCAGTGCGTTGATGTTCGGGGTTTCCAGTCCGCGTACCTTCTGGATGGCTGGAATGCCGACATCGCCAAAGGCAGTATCATCCCACATCACGTGGATAATGTTTGGCGGGCGTCCGTGTTTTTTCCGCAGTTCAGCGAGTTTCTGGTCAATTACCTTGTCTTCAGCAGCCCAGCGTTCGCCGTTCTGCGCCTCAACCACGTAGTATTCAGCATCATGGACAATTTTGCCCTTTTCGCTGGCTATCGCGGTTCCGGCGCTGGCAGATGCAAGTAACGCGGAAGTGAAAATAAGTAATGATGAAATTTTGAATCTCTTCATAGTCTCGTATTCCCAGTTCTGACTATTTTAAGTTGATTACTTGAAGCCTATTTTAAGTGTTGTTTCAACATTAATCCGTAAATAAGGCATATAAATGCCTGTATACTCTTGTGGGTGAATTTATTTTCAAGTTTTTTTTGTAAATAACAGTATTGCGAAACTGAACGTGGGCCAAAATTGAATTATCCGAGAGGTAATATTGTAATGTTCCATCTATTAGTGCCACGTAACGCACGCTTCGAAGGCGCAATATCAATTTTTACAAAACAGCAAAACGACCAATCATTCCGGAATTTTTCTGACGGGTTTGGCAAACGACACAGATGTGAGAGATGACGATGGAAAACACAAATAGGCGTAATAAACATCCAAAACAGGTCTCACGCCGCGACCTGCTTAAGGCAACCGCTTTATTGGCTGGCGCAACCGGGGCACTTGGCTCAAGCAGGGGCAGAATGTTTGCAGCTGGCGCGAGCACCAAACAGTTTCCTCTTTCCATGTCTGGTTACCGGTTTGACCGTGTTGCGGCTCTTGCGGATGGCAACGTACAGATTGAAGGCGTAGACGCGAACTTTGAGGTGTCGAGCATCGGTGAGATGAACAGCCATGTGTTTAGTGGTCCGCAGACACGCGAAGTCACCGAAATTGGCTTGCATCCGTTCATGTTGGC
>CAJQND010000261.1 GCA_905479595.1 uncultured Hyphomicrobiales bacterium | reverse complement strand
TTGCGTTATTTCCAATTGTCTGATCTCATTGTCATGGGCGAAATTTATGGAGGATACAAATGATTCGCAGTGGTTTGAAAAAGGTGTTTATCCGTGCTCGTTTCACCTCATTTGCCAAGTGCTTACTGGCTTCTACCTTGTTGTTGTGGGGATCATCACTTCACGCACAAACTCAAAAAGCCATTGAAGTCTATATCGATAACTGGAAGACCTTCTATCCGAGTTCCGCCTTCGGTGAAGGTGATAAGGCTGCCGCCTGGCGTTTTGAAGACTTTTCAGAATCAAATGTCGAGGACTGGCTGGGTTTGAACCATTTGGTTGAGAAAAGCTTGTTGGCCACTCCTGAGAATGCACCCTTAGATGACCGCGTTGATGCACAGGTGCTGCTTCGCCAGGTGCGGCTTGAAATTGAGCTCTGGGAGCAGGACAAGCCGCTTACTCAACAACCCCAGTGGTATACACAGAAAATATCGCAGGCACTGACCCTTGTTCTCATGTCGGAAAAGCTAAGTCCGGCAGAGAAGCACAAGGCGGTGGTGTTGCGCCTGGCGGGTGTTGCTGAATTGTGCCAACTCGGAATTGAGAATTTGGCGAATGGTAATCCGGGCCGGACAAGTGAAGGTTTGAAGTCCCTGCAGCGAACCACGGATTATTACGAAAACAAATTGCTGGCAGCATCAGATCCCTGGACCAAAGCAGGGGATGTTGATGCCTTAACCAAGGCGGTTCAGCAATCCACACTCAAGATGCGCGAACTGGCGGATCATATCAGTGACAAGGTGTTGCCGGTGGCTTCGGTTCCGGATAAGTTCGGGCCCGAGGTCTATGCCCGCAAACTGGCGATTTTTTCTGATAATAGCGCGAAGCCGGACACTCTGCCGGTCATCGCCTTGAAGGAAATTGACCGGGTTCGTGAACTGATGCTTGAGTTGGCAAGTGCCTGGTGGGATGAGGAGGAAAGGGAAGGGGATAAGCCGCAAGGTGTGGCGCTTCTAGATGCGGCCCTTGCAGCAATGGAGGAAGATCGTGAGAATAACCGCCAGGATTTTTTAAGTGTCTTTAAAGCGGAAACCGAGGCGTCCGTCGAGTTTGTGGTGAAGAGTGATTTTGCCACCGTGCCGGCGAATCGAAGTGTCATCGTCGATCTGATGCCCCCCCACTTGCCGCGCGCCAGGATAGGAGGTGTTTTTCCACCTGGCCCCTTTGACCCCGATGCCAAGACACTGCTTTACCTGCCGTCCATTCCTGACGAAGAGCCCGAAGATGCAAAGGAAGGTTTCTATCGCTCATTCAACAATCATTTCAACAGGATGATCATCGCACATGAGATTTTCCCGGGTCACGCGATGCAATTCATCGTGGGTTTGTCACACGCGAGCGTGGTGAGGGGTGTGTTTGCCAATCCGTACTACGCGGAAGGCTGGGCTTCATTTAGTGAGATTCTGATGCTGGAAGCGGGTTGGGGTGATGGTAATAAACTGACCCGTCTCGCCCATTTACGAAAACGCCTGGAGAACGCGACACGTGCTTACATAAGCGTTATGGTTCACGTGCAGGGCTGGAACAGGGACCAGGTGATAGAATTTGCCAGTACCCGGGGTTTGCTGCCGGCGCAGTTTGCGGATAATTTGTGGGACCGTGTATCCGGCTTGTACCTGTCTTTGCAGTTGACCACCTATTTTGTGGGGTTCCACGTTTTCGAATCTCTTTGGCAGGAAGAGCAACAACGTCTGGGCGATGATTTTGTACAGAGGGATTTTGTCGATGCTGTGCTCAAGACCGGGTCGGTCCCGATGGCAGCGTTGAAAGAGATTATTCAGCGGTAATTGATGGAGGTGAGTATGAACCTGGACAACGTTAAAAACCTGGTTGAAAAGTACGGGGTTACCGCCATTGATCTCAAGTATGCCGATCTGATAGGTAACTGGTATCACATCACGTTTCCGCCAAGGCGGCTGGAGCGTGTGCTGACGCATGGTATCCCGTTTGATGGCTCAAGTATTCCGGGTATGAAGTCAGTCGAGGCCGGCGATATGGTGCTGATACCCGACCCGGCCACGGCGATAATGGATCCATTCGCCCGGACACCGACCTTGAGGATGTTAAGTTATATTTGCGATGCCGATACTCGCGAAGGCGTGAATAAGGACCCAAGAACCGTGGCCAGCCGTGCCCGCCAATATATGATAGACAGCGGTGTCGCGGATGAATCCTTGTGGGTGCCGGAGTTCGAGTTCTATCTTTTTAACGAAGCAGTGATTAATAACGGCAAATACAGCGCCGGTTATAAATTCACCTCGGCCGAAAACAAGGATGACTTACCTGGCGGTTATCTTGATGCCGATGGCACTGCCGTTGCGCACCGCAAGGGTTATCACATTGACACGCCTTTCGATAAATATGCCCATGTACGTGAAGATATGGTTCAACTGATCGAGGGAATAGGGTGCCCGATTCGCTATCATCATCATGAAGTGGGTCTGTCGGGACAACAGGAAATCGAAACTGAACTGCTTCCATTCGAACTGATCACCGACAAGATGATGTATGTGAAGGATGTCATCCACAACTGCGCCCTGACGCATAATCTGACCGCCACCTTTATGCCAAAACCCCTGTACGAGGAGCCCGGCAATGGCATGCATTTTCATATTCAGCTACGTAAGGATGGGCGTAATGTTTTCTATCAGAAAGGGGCTTATGCAGACCTGTCCGAACAGGCGCTTTGTTTCATTGGCGGAATTCTGAAACATGGTCGTTCGTTGGCGGCCTTCACTAACCCGAGTACGAATTCGTATAAACGCCTGCTGCCCGGCTTTGAGGCACCGGTTAAGCTCTTCTTTGGTCTGGCCAATCGCAGTGCTGCGATTCGCATCCCAAAGTACGCGACCTCCGAGGATGCCAAACGTATTGAGTTTCGCACCGGTGATGGAACCTGCAATTACTACCTGGCGATGAGTGCCTTGTTGATGGCGGGTCTGGATGGTGTCAACAAGCGTATCCTGCCCAGTGAGGAAAACTGTTACGGCCCCTACGACGATAATATCTTTGAT
>CAJQND010000260.1 GCA_905479595.1 uncultured Hyphomicrobiales bacterium | reverse complement strand
TGCCCCAATTCTCATCTAAGCAGGAAGAAGATAAGGTAGAAACCAGGAGATTCATCTCGAGCTTTGCAAATGATATTTTGTTCTCAAGACCTGATTAGGAGCTTTTAATGAAATGAGACTTGTAGTCGGGCAACTTTGTGCTGAAAAGGACCGAATTAGAACTAAAATGCCGCGCCCGAAAGCGCGGCATCACAAAAACATCTGTAGGTTGTTACTACTTCTTAAAACCGATTTCCTGGAATAGCGACGCATTCGCTTTGTATTGCTCAAGAAATAGTGCTTTGAATTCTTCTGAGCCGAGAAAGTTGGGTGTTTTCTTTGCTGCGACAACGGAGTCAACATACTCTTGCGATGCGCTCGCTTCGGAGCATGCCGTAGCGAGCTTGTCGAGTATTTCTTTAGGTGTGCCAGCTGGAGCAAATAGCCCCCACCAAATCGATAATCGTATCGGCGGGCCATTAAGCTCGTCAATCGTTTGTACATCGGGCATTGACTCGGCGCGCTCTTCCGACAGCACGGCAAGTGGCTTCAGGCCGAACTTTGCCGCAAGACCAATATTGTCAACCAACATATCGACCTGCCCACCCAAGACAGAGCGTGCCGATTTGGCACCGCCTTCGTGGGGAACGTACTTCACTTTAACGTCGTAGTTCTTTTCGAACAAAACTGCACCGATGTGTGGGAAGGAACCGGGGGCTGACCCTGCAGCCGAAATCTTACCTTCCTTCGCTGCCGCAACCAGCTGGTCAAGTGACTGGTATTCAGATTCAGGACCTACCATGATAGCCACGGGTTCCTGAATGGTCCGGCAGATCGGCTCGAAACTTGTTTCGTTGTATTCCAGTTTTCGCAAATGTGGTTGGACAACTGCCGTGCCGGCAGGCAGGAAAGCGACAGTATATCCGTCAGGTTTGGTTTGGGCGAAATTCGTCGCGCCAATGGTGCCACCCGCGCCGGGCATATTGACGACGATCAGGTTCGAGCCCAACATTTTCTCCATCTGTGGCTGGATCAAACGTGCAGCCGTATCCGTACCCCCGCCAGCGCCATAGGGTACAATCAGTTTAACGTCTTTGTCCGGGTATTCGGCCATCGCAGGCATGGCCATGGCGCAGGCAACCAGAAGGACGCCGAGAATGCGTTTCGTCATTGGTGCTTTTTTCTGTCTCATCATAGCTTTTCTCCTTTGTCAATTGAGTGGTTTCAATTGCTGCTTTAGATTGTACCCACAACGCGTCCTTTGCTGTCATAGGGCGGAGTGGGATAATGCAGGCCACGTTGTCCCGATAAACCACGGTTATCCAAACGCGGTAACGCGGGCGCATCAAAGCCTATTAACTTGCCATCCCTGATCCAATCAAGGTCGACACCGTAAAGCTGAGCAATGAGTGTTTGTTCCAAATGCCGGCGCTTATCGTCATAGGCACCGTCATCCGCGAGATTTAGGCATTCGTCAGGATCGTTCTTTAGATCAAACAGGTGCACATGATTGCCGGCGGGGTACCAAATGAGCTTGAAATCATCTTCGCGGATCATGCGAGTGGCCTTGCCGTCTTCCATACACTCACCATAGAAGAATGGGCGCCCCCCAGAACCGAGCATGGAAATGCCCTCACATGTTTCGGGTATGGCTATGTCTGCAAACTCAAGTAAGGTTGGCATGACATCTGCGAGACCAAACAAATCATTGCGCACACTACCTCGAGATTCGACTAAGACGCCTTTAGGCGGCACCACAATCATTGGCACACGTGCCGATGGCTCCAGAAACAAGCGTTTCGCATAGAGACCGTGATTACCCAACATATCGCCATG
This sequence comes from uncultured Hyphomicrobiales bacterium, assembly GCA_905479595.1. Classification (GTDB taxonomy): domain Bacteria; phylum Pseudomonadota; class Alphaproteobacteria; order Rhizobiales; family CAJQND01; genus CAJQND01. The sequence continues at coordinate 1,206 of CAJQND010000260.1, read as the reverse complement.
ATCGGCCGTGAAGATAATCGCCGTATCATCTAAGAGATTTTCTTCTCTAAGCGTTCCCAAGACAATGCGGATCTGATGATCAATGTGTGTGCATAGTGCGTAGAAGGCGCGGCGCATCTCTGCCATCTGTTTAGCATTGAGTCGGGACCAATAGATCTGGACCAATTGCAAGGCGTGGGGTAACTCACCAAAGCTTTTGGACCAATCTCCGTGAATAGGCACGTCGATTTCCGACCGCTCATAGCGATCAAGATATGTTGCAAGTGGTACAAGCGGAGGGTGTGGGTGGGTGAATGATAAATTCCAGAATGCGGGACGCGTGGGATCGCGACGCTTGATTGCTCGACACATCTCACGTGCTGACCAATTAGTCACGTGAGTAAATTCGGACAAATGCCAGGCCCGCCATCCGTACTCGTTGTTGCTCATCCCGTGCATAAATTGTTGACCAGCAAAGCCTTGGTCAGCGAGGAAAATGTCGTAGTCGTCAACAGCACCCAGTTGCGGGCGACCCTCTTCGGCAATGATGGTGTCGTCGAAACCAATTCGGTCACGCTGCGGATAGACATGCAGCTTGCCTACCGAAGTGGCCTGGTAGCCGTGATCGCGAAATGTAGACGCCAATGTCGGGATAGGTGGCATGGGTTCTTGAGTTTTGAAGACTCTGTCCCCATGTGTGCAAGGTGATGCACCTGTCATTAAGGTGCGCCTAGACGGAATGCAAACCGGACACTCGCTATAGGCTGAGTTATAAAGGGTACCGGCCTCGCAAAGCGTATCGAGGGTCGGCGTTTCAATGACCGGGTGTCCGGCTGCGTTGAGAAGATGACCAGGCCATTGATCGACAGTAATGAGAAGAGTGTTTGGACGTTTTGTCATCGTGTGCTACCTAATTTCTAAGTTTGCTGACAGCTTTTTTAATGGCGGGTTGAAACAGAACGAATGCCGTCAAGGCGAAAAAAACGGATGCGATGGGTTGTGTAACAAACTCTATGATGTTTTGATCGGTCAATACCAGACCTTGGCGCAGACCAATTTCCAGCGGCTTACCTAAAATAAATCCGATGATGATCGGGGCAAGCGGGAATCCATTGAGGCGGAGCAGGAACCCAGCGATACCGGCAATGATCACGACAGTAAAATCAAACGAGCTAGTCCGTGTCGAATAGGCGCCCACAAAAGAAAGCAAGACAATAGCCGGCATGA
>CAJQND010000259.1 GCA_905479595.1 uncultured Hyphomicrobiales bacterium | reverse complement strand
GGGGTGAAGCTTTCAGGCGGTCAGCGCCAGCGCATTGCCTTGGCCCGGGTGATCTTGAAAAATGCGCCTATTCTGGTGCTGGATGAGGCAACATCGGCGCTTGATTCAGAGGCTGAAGTGGCCATTCAAGAGCAGTTACTTGGCTTGATGCAGGGCAAAACCGCGATTGTCATTGCCCACCGCCTGTCCACCATCGCTGCCATGGATCGTCTTATAGTGCTCGACCAAGGCCGCATCCTGGAGCAAGGTCGCCATGATGAATTGCTCGCCGAAGGCGGTCTCTATGCCAGTTTGTGGAGCCACCAGTCCGGCGGGTTCATGAAAGAGGCATAAGTGGAATTGGCAGGGCGGTTGTGGTAATTGCCCTGCCAGTGCACCCTTTCACGATGAAACAGGCAAACCCGATGGCCAACCCCTGGCACGCAACTGTGCTCACCCTCTACCCGGACATGTTTCCCGGAGCACTGGGGCTGTCGCTGGCAGGCCGTGCACTGGAGCAAGGTATCTGGGCGCTAGATGCGGTGAACATCCGCGATTTTGCTACCGACAAACACGCAACAGTCGACGACACCCCCGCCGGTGGCGGCGCGGGCATGGTGCTGAAGCCTGATATACTGGCCGCAGCCATTGATAACGTTGCTGGTAGTGACCGCCCGCGCCTGCTCATGAGCCCGCGTGGCAAGCCGCTTTCCCAGGCACGGGTACGCGATCTTGCGGCCTGTGATGGCGCGGTAATTGTGTGTGGACGCTTTGAAGGGGTGGACGAACGGGTGATCGAGGCGCGCAATCTGGAAGAAATCAGCATCGGTGACTTTGTACTGTCGGGTGGAGAACCCGCTGCATTAACCCTGCTGGATGCGGTAATCCGGCTTTTACCGGGGGTCATGGGCAAGAGCTTGTCGGGGGAACATGAAAGCTTCGAGGACGGGCTTCTGGAACACCCGCATTACACCCGCCCGCGGGAGTGGGAAACCCGCGCAATTCCTGAGGTTTTGCTATCTGGCGACCATGCAAAAATACGGGCTTGGCAACGCGCTCAGGCCGAGCAAATCACCCATGAAAGACGCCCAGATCTATGGTCTGCCCATAAAAAGCAAAAAGAATAGGGAAACAGGCGCTTTCAGAGGTTGAAATTTGCCTAAATCACGGGTATAGCCCCGCGAGCCTATAAATAAGGATTTATCCGATGAATATCATCGAGACACTTGAAGCTGAACAGGTGGCGAAGATTTCCGCCAAACGTGCCGTGCCGGATTTTTCGGCTGGCGACACTTTGCGCGTGAATGTGCGTGTTGTTGAAGGAACCCGCGAGCGGGTGCAGGCCTATGAAGGCGTTTGCATTGCGCGCAATGGCGGTGGCCTCAATGAGAGCTTTACTGTTCGCAAAATTTCATATGGTGAAGGTGTTGAGCGCGTCTTCCCGGTTTACTCACCTTTGATCGATGGGATCGAAGTTGTGCGCCGGGGCAAGGTGCGCCGTGCCAAGCTTTACTATCTGCGCGGCCGTCGCGGCAAATCTGCCCGTATCACTGAGGCAACGGATGTTCGCACCCGCCGTCTTAACGATGCCGACAAAAAGGTTGTCGCCGATGCTAAAGCAGCAACCATTGCAGCCAAAGCCGCTGCCAAGGAAGCTGCCGCAGCGCCTGCATCTGAATAACGAATACCTGCACGCAAGTGCTGGTGCAAAAGCGCGGAAGCCTCTCAGGCTTCCGCGTTTTTCTTTGCGTGCCTACCACTCTAGCGGTTCAGCTTAAAGCGATAGTGACCGGTAATCGGGAACTTGAACAAGCTATCTTCGATCTGCGTTCCGCCACCAATATTGTGAATAACCAAAGGGCGAGATCCATCAGCACTCATCTGGTTTGATACAATCACGATATGGGGCAGGTTTCCGCCCACTGTTTGGCTCACCAGATCGCCGGGTTTAAAGTCTCTAGGATCATCTGTAACCTGAAGCGAAGCCCCGGCGCGTTTGAAATTGGCCCGCAAATTGGGAACGCGGCGATGGTCGATATTGCGGTCTGTTCGCTTCAAACCCCAAATTTTCGGATAGGCGCTGAAATTGCGCTTCATATCTTCATGCACCAGTTTCTGTAAATCCACCGCGAAGGCATCCCGGAAGGCCCTAATTATAACATCTGTGCATACGCCCCGTTTGCGGCTGATATCGCCCATGGGATAGGAAAGCCCAACATATGCGGGGTCATAAATCGTGGTTTTACCAACCTGGCCACTGGCTGCATTTACAAGCCGTTCGGCGGAAGGGAGCATCGGATTGTCTGCATAGACAACCCCGGAGAGAGAAAACCAGACAAAAAACAAGAAAATTCGAATAAACATGAAAAATTCCCTACAAATAAAGGGAGAATGTACTCTACGAGTTCGACAGCAAACTGTCCGCATTAAGGCGGAATTTTGCCGTCAGAAATTGAAGAATTTTCTTTGATCTGGTTTCGCAAGCAATTGCAAATTTAACACGTCCACACTATGGTGCGCTGCCCCTGAATGCATACTCCGGGCTTCACGCAGATTTGGCAGATAAATTAGGTAGACGAAATGAGCGCTCCACGCACACTATATGACAAGATCTGGGATGAACATCTGGTGCATGAGGAAGACGACGGCGCCAGCTTGTTATATATCGATCGCCATCTGGTGCATGAAGTTACCAGCCCGCAAGCTTTTGAGGGTTTAAAACTGAGCGGACGCAAAGTGCGCGCGCCGGAAAAAACCCTCGCAGTCGTTGACCACAACGTGCCAACCACAGACCGCTCAAAGGGTATTGATGACCCGGAAGCAAAAATTCAGGTCGAAGCGCTTGCCGCCAATTCCGCCGAGCACGGCATTGACTACTTCCACGAAAATGACGAGCGCCAGGGCATCGTGCATATTATCGGGCCAGAACAAGGCTTCACCCTGCCCGGCACAACTATTGTTTGCGGCGACAGCCACACATCAACCCATGGCGCGTTTGGCGCGTTGGCCCACGGCATTGGCACCTCGGAAGTGGAACACGTTCTGGCCACCCAGACATTGATCCAGTCCAAGGCCAAGAATATGCGGGTTACCGTTGATGGCAAGTTGCCTAAAGGGGTTGGAGCCAAAGACATCATCCTTGCCATAATAGGCGAAATTGGAACTGCTGGTGGCACTGGCCATGTTATCGAATTTGCTGGCGAAGCTATTCGTGATCTATCCATGGAAGGTCGCATGACGGTCTGCAACATGACCATTGAGGGCGGTGCCCGCGCTGGACTGATTGCGCCAGATGAAAAGACATTTGCCTATCTGAAAGACCGTCCGCGCAGCCCCAAAGGCGCTGACTGGGATGCGGCGATAGCCCATTGGAAGACCCTTTATTCAGATGATGACGCGCATTTCGATGTGGAAATCCACCTTGACGCGGCCAAGCTTCCGCCCATCGTCACATGGGGAACGAGCCCTGAAGACGTGGTCGCGATCACTGGAGAAGTGCCAGATCCCGCAGCAGAAGCAGATGAAAACAAACGCGCTGCTCTCGAGCGGTCGCTCAAATACATGGACTTGAAGCCAGGTACAAAAATCACTGACGTCGCCATTGACCGGGTGTTTATTGGTTCATGCACCAATGGCCGTATCGAGGATTTGCGTCAGGTCGCAGAAATGGTGGAAGGCAAGAAAGTTGCCGGCAGCGTGAATGCCATGGTTGTTCCAGGCTCTGGCCTGGTTAAAGCGCAAGCTGAAGCTGAAGGCATAGACAAGATTTTAATCGATGCCGGTTTTGACTGGCGCGAACCAGGGTGTTCCATGTGCCTTGCCATGAACGATGACAAGCTGGCTGAGGGAGAGCGTTGCGCGTCGACATCAAACCGCAACTTCGAAGGTCGTCAGGGGCGCGGCGGACGCACCCACCTGGTTTCGCCTTCTATGGCAGCTGCAGCGGCAATCGCCGGGCATTTCGTCGACATTCGCGACGCCAGCTAACATGGCAAAACATCCCCGAGA
>CAJQND010000258.1 GCA_905479595.1 uncultured Hyphomicrobiales bacterium | reverse complement strand
AGAGTATGTTTATGAGGTGTTCATACCGCGCAAAACAAAGGCCGCTGGAGACGCTCCAACGGCCTTTTATGATTTGGCTCCCCGGGCCGGACTCGAACCAGCGACAAAGCGGTTAACAGCCGCTTGCTCTACCAACTGAGCTACCGGGGAATAAACCCTGATCCGCCGCACTTATACCCGTGAATTTCAGAAATTCAAGCAGCGTATTTGCGAAAGTGGATTTTTCTTTTCGTAAATGCAAATTTTTCTTACCAGCCTTGTGGATAGAGGCGCACTTGCCTACCTATTCACAGCATGAATATTCAGTTTGGAAACAGGACCCTCAAAATGCCCGGCACCCGGCTCGGGCGGCTGTTTGTTGGCATTCTTCTGATTCTTTTTGGCATTTTAGGGTTTCTGCCGATCTTGGGATTTTGGATGATACCCCTCGGTCTGGTTGTCTTATCGGTGGATTTTCCGGTTCTGCGGCGTGGGAGGCGGCGTGCGACGATTGCCATTGGGCGCTGGGTTCAGCGAATCGCGCCTGATTTCTGGGCAAAATATATAGCGCCTGCAGGAAATGGCACCACCAGGGATGATAAGGATCGCAAACAGCGTTGATCCGCATGAAAATGCGTGATACGTGCGGGACGCGCTTTACGAAACCAAAGCGCAACTGAAACAAGTGGGGCCACGTGGCGGAGTGGTTACGCACCGGATTGCAAATCCGTTTACCCCGGTTCGATTCCGGGCGTGGCCTCCAAAGTTTTGTTTCATGACATTTCAAATCACTTCAAAACTTCTGCAACCAGATACCCACGATCAACAATCTGGTACACCGCCTCACGTTTGAAAACCTCACTGAATTTGGCTTCGAACCGACGGTAAAGCGCACCGGTAACATGCAAAGCGCTTAACGCCATAAGCAGTATGGTCAGAATACCGTGCGCAATGCGGAGGGGTTGGGCCCAAAATTCAGGCGACTGGTTTCTTCCCTGGCCACCAAACACAATCTCCGTTTCCTACCAGCCCATATGATAAAACGCCCATATGCGTTCTATGTTCATTGGCAACCATTCGTCGTAACTGCGCCAAGCCTTATACTTAGGAAGTTTGACAGATTTCCGCAGTGCATCAGGACTGTGCATTCCTGAATCCATAGCCTTCTTGACCGCCGCCATCAGATCTTCAAGATACACCCGCTGTTCCATCACCACGTTTGCAGTATCAATGGCCGGTTGGGTATGAGGTCCATGGCCAGAAATGACATAATCAAAGTCTGTTGCTTCAATTTCCTTTAGGCTCCTGATCCATTCATCAGGCCAGAAATCAGGCATCATGCGAAAGGCAACCCGCCGAGGTGTAACAATGTCGACGATGAACAGGATTTTCTCTTTAGGCAATCGCATCACTGCAAGGCTGTTGCCGTGGTTGGGCCCGTAATACTCAAGCTCCAATGTTCGGCCTCCCAGCTTCAGGGTATGGCGATCCTTGAACGTAATGTCCGGTAGCGGTGTTACAGGGCTCGGATGGTCTCCAAGCTCTTTCAGCACGTTCTCATGTCCGACGAATTTTGCACCCTCTTGCTTGAAGATTACACCACCGGAGATATGGTCGTGGTGATTGTGACTGTACACGACATATTTTACAGGCTTGTCCGTTACTTTGCGGATTTCCGCTTGGAGCAATTTCGCCGCCTTGGGGTTCATTGGGTCCGTAACTATGACACCATCATCGGTGACGATGAATATATTCCGGTAAACCCACCAACGAAATACGTAAATACCGTTGCCGAGCATCGTCACGCTGTGACCGAATGGTTCGCCGCCCACTGGTTCGTCCGTCGGTAATTGCTGATTAGCGTAGGCCAACGTAGAAAGCGACAATCCCAGCAAAAGGAATATTGAGGATAGGAAATTTCTCAAGACTAATTCTCCTGTTTTGTAATGTTTTCAGTGTCGTTCCAAGTTTAAAGGTCGGGGAGAACGACACCGTCATTTGACAACATTTTTTTAATCAACGTCTGCACAGCGTCATTTTCCGATTGTGTGAGGCCCGTTGTGAACTTGGTATTGGTCGCCATCGACTCTGCCGCAAGTTCAGATGTCAGGCTGGCGCCCTTTGGTGTCATTTTGAGGTTAACCGCTCGACGGTCAGTGATGCTTCTGTCCCGGTGGATTAAACCCTGCTTCTCAAGCCGGTCCAAATGCCTCGTGATTGCCGCCCTGTCTATTCCGATAAAACCTGCGAGAGCTGCAGGAGCAGTTTTGTCGTGGTGTAGAATTGCGCTCAGCACAGCCCAAGATGCTCGTGTTACGTCATGCACCGCCAATCGCTTTTCGAGATCCGCTTCGAAAGCACGCGCCAATCGCGTCACCCAATACCCGGTGCTCGATTGTAGCGAATGAGAATTTTCAGACATTCGAACCTCCATTTAGAATTATTTGATAAAGTCAATAGTTGACTAAGTCAATTATAAATATTCTCGCCATCATAGACTTGCCATCAGTACGCTTGATTTGATGTAGGCATTGTCCAGACATCTTACAGTTGCAAAACAGATCCTTTTGCAACTGTAAGATCGCGGCCATGCTGACTTTTCACCGCATGGCGTTTTGTCGGCTGTTTACTCAGCGACGCAATCTACAATGTCAAATGGTATAAAATGCGGAACGAAGTAGATCTTGCAACTACTCATTCAATCGGCCGTATGTCCGGCAGCACATAGCTGTCGTCGAAGATTGGCTCTTGCGGGCCATACATCCGCAAGAATGTAAACCAACCTTTGCCGGGGATCGTTTTGACCCACTGGTTTTCCTTGCCTTTTGGAGCTTGGGGGCCAAAGTAGACGTCAAAAGAACCGTCGGCATTGGCTTTCGGGTTTTCAAACATCGTGCGAACGGCACCGCGTCCCTGATCCGTATCAATAATAGTACGAGTTTCTGAATCATAAACGGTGACAGACCAGAACAGCTTGGCGGGAACCGGCCCTGGAACGCTAAGCTTATAATTCTTAGCGCCGTCCAGATAAGCTCCCGTCGCATCACGAGGCGTATAGAAGTAAAGCGACCCATTGCCTGGTTCGCGACGACCAATCCCAGCTGAGGTTCCCCATGCCATAAAGAAGTAGTGATCGTTCCACGACAAATCCCTGTAACTGCTGGTACCAAAGTCTTTGGTGGAAGGGTCGAGAGGCCCCATCAGTGGAATAAACTCCCAATGGCGGTCTTTCCAGATCAGTCGTTCGGGGCGCGGATTGGCGAAAAAATTCACATTCATCTCCGACCAGCCCATCACAGCGGCTTTTGTCAGCAGGGTCTGCATCCGCTCGTCGGGTTCAAACGGCTCGCCCTTGCGCATGCCGATTGCATCGAGCAGGCCCATATTAAAACGCCGATCGTTTTGAATGGTTTCGTAGTCAACGACAGCATGCAATTGCTGCCAATAGTCCATGGACTTTTCCCATGACAACATCGGCAGTGGTGCGGGCTTGCCCTTTACGTCAACGATTTCATATTTTGATTTCTCGCTGGAATTGCCGAGAGGATAGACTTTGAGCTTGCGAGCAAGTGCAACGGCCTCATCGTAATTGCCCGTTTGCACCACAACCCGCATCGCCATGACGGATTTCCAGGTCTTACTGTAATGCGGTGTGTAACCATCGGGGATTTCACCTTTGTATCCGGGTGGAACAAGAACGTTCTTTTCGCCCTTGCCCTTGCCCGAACCGATCGTTCCCATGTCGCCGAACCACTCCATATTGTGATCATCCAACAGGCCAATATAGGGACCTTCTGGCACTTCAATCACCATCGGGCCGGATTCTTTCAAATCGAAGACGGATATCACGTAGGGCGTGTCCTGATTGGCCACAGAGAATTGTTGCTCAGGGTCCTGAGGCATAATGATCCCGATTTCGTTGGGGCGTGCACCAAAAGGTGCGAACTGCTGGATCACAGCTTCGGTAGCAACGGTTGGGTAGAAGTATTTATAAGCCTCGATCGCACGGCGCAAAACTGTTGCATCGCGGGCAGCCTTTATCGTCTCGGCATTTGCAGGAAATCCCCGTTCGAATGAATAGGGAATATCTTCAGCCATAGCCGCCCCGGCCATCGGTACAGTTAGAAGTGTCGCCAAACAAAAGTTCCGAATTGATTTTAATTTAGTTTGCATGTCGACATATTTCCTATGCGTTTTATTTGAAGTGATGCACTGTGCCGGAGCGTGGCGCCTGTTAGTTCTTTCGTGTGAACGAAATCATTTAGCTTCCAACTTTTGTCGGAACCGCACCCTTTTAATAATACAGAGTAATTCAACTTAAAAAACTGCCCTTTGGGCTTAGAGCCTAGGGCGCAAGTCGAATGTCACCAACACTGATGATTGAACCGTCAATGCAAAAATGATCGTTTTTGCAAGGGCGTTAGTCACGGCAAATCTGTGCTAAATGAATTCTGTATTGTTGATTGAAACGAAAGCCGCATATTTGGCGTCTCCAAAACTTGTAATTTTCGATTGTGACGGCGTTATCGTTGATAGCGTAATGGCACATTGTGAAGTCTTGGCATTAAGCTTTGCGAAATACGTTTTGAACCTCACCCCGGAACAATGTCGTGATGAGCTGGGAAGTGGTAAGATGACTTCCATTGGAAATGCCGCAACACGTCTGGGAGCCCAACTTCCTCATTACTGGATTGATGAAATTTACTCGCAAATTTACACCCGCCTTGAACAAGGCGTTCCGTTGATTGAAGGAGTGGTTGCCGTTCTCGACCACCTTGACAGTTTGGGTATTCCTTATTGTGTTGCATCAAATGGAAGCGAAGAAAAAATGGCCATAATGCTTGAAGGAAACGGTGTTTTTAATCGATTGGAAGATGCGATATTTTCGGCTCATACAATAGGTAGTTGGAAGCCAGACCCGAAATTATTTCAACACGCTGCGGATACAATGAGAGTATCGCCAAAAGACTGCATAGTAATTGAAGATAGCATCACGGGTGTAATAGCAGCCAAGCGCGCGCAAATGGCCTGTCTTGCATATACGCCTGAATCTGACGGAAAAAAATTGAGCGAACAAGGGGCTGTCGTTTTTCGTAGTATGAAAGATCTTCCAGGATTTCTTTAAATTTTGAGGATTAAAAAGCTTTTGGGCTTTGTCGCAAAAATCAGGTGCGTCGCCGTTTTACTCACTTCCCGCAATCGTTTAAAAACAACATCAAATATATCCATTTGAACTCCGGGCGTGGCCTCCAGTTTTCCAACACATCATCCAGGCCCATGCCAGACAGCGGCAAAAATGGCTCTTGGCGCGCGCCGCCGCATTCGCTATGAGTGCGTGTACGGTCATTTGACCGCATAAAACCCGCGTACAGGCTTGTTTAAAGATGATTGATCACG
>CAJQND010000257.1 GCA_905479595.1 uncultured Hyphomicrobiales bacterium | reverse complement strand
TCATTGCCATCACCAACACCCCAGCGGCCAACCAATGCGCGCATGGTGCGTTTATTTGGTACGCCGGTGATCGGCAAACGGTTCTGCAACTGAAATTGACCAATTGCAGCGCGGGTTTGTGGGCCGATAACCCCGTCAGGTGGGTCCATCCGAAAACCGCGACGCGCCAATATGGCCTGCATCATCCGATTGCGGCCTGTCATCGCGCCTGGTGCACGCCAGTCAATTTCTGCACAAAAATTAGCCCGCTTGCGCACTGTGTTGCGTGGCATGATCAGCGTGAGTGAGAAATTCGAAGATGCACCCGGGCGGATACGTCCGGTTGTTTGGGTGCACCCCGCTCGCGCTCCTTGCGCCCGGCAAACCCATCCGCTCTGACGGCCAGCCTCAAAAGTAGCGCGTTTGGGACGCACAGTTTGCAGCATGTTGATGACCCCGTTAAAGGGTCGCTTACCGCGATTGAAAACCGTGACACCAACCCGGCAGGGCTGGCCAAGGGCACAGCCGTTCGGTGGTGGAACAACTTTCACTGCAAGATCGGGAGCACTTCTAAACGCTTGCGCAGAAGCGATGGCAGAGGAGAGGGAAAGGACGATAAGGCCAAGCAAAACAGCCGACCAAAAAGGCCGAGTTTGGCGGTATGCGGATGACATGTGGGTCTCACTCCCCGAATTCTAAACGGTTTTAACCGGACCGCAAGCACAGTAGACAGGAGAAAATGGCGAGAAAATGCCCGTGTATTGCTGATTTGGGCGATCTTGGAATTAAATTCCGTTTCAGCGCAGGTTTTTGGGCAAATCTGGCGCAGTTTTGCAAATATTCGAAATCTCATTACGTGAATTGATGCATATCCTCCCCATATCTAGGGTCAGGACCCTAGTTGAGAGAAGCTCCGGCTTCGCTATATGCACCACAAGAGGACATGCGACTTATGAGCATTTTTACCTCCCGCGACTTTGACGGCCATGAAGCCGTTCATGGGTTTCACGACCGCAAATCCGGTTTAAAGGGTTTTATCGCCATTCATTCCACAGCTCTCGGGCCTGGGTTTGGTGGCTGCCGCATGTGGACGTATGAAAGCGAAGATGATGCGATTGCAGACGCGTTAAGACTGTCTCGGGGAATGAGTTATAAAAATGCCCTGGCCGGGTTGGCATATGGTGGCGGCAAGGCAGTTATCATGGGCGATCCGCGCAAGGATAAAACACCGGAATTGTTTGAAGCTTTTGGCCGTGCCGTTGACCGTCTCGGTGGCGCATATGTTACCGCAGAAGATGTTGGCGTGAGCGTCCAGGATATGATGGCTGCGTCCTGCACCACAAAATTTGTCAGTGGAATTTCTGGCAAAACAAATGGATTTTCCGGTGGTGATCCGTCGCCACGCACGGCGCTTGGCGTTTTTGAAGGTTTGCGTGCGGCAACACGCATCGGCCTTGATCGTGATGTTGAAGGCTTAACTGTTGCAGTGCAGGGGCTGGGCTCGGTTGGATACAATCTTGCAACTTTGTTACACGACGCTGGGGCAAAATTGATTGTTGCCGATTTGTCGGATGACGCATTGAAGCGCGCACATCGCGATTTTGGTGCGGAAGTCGTCATGCCGCGCGATATTCTTAGCGCTGATGCAGATATACTTGCGCCTTGCGCACTGGGCGGCGTTTTGAACGCCAAATCAATTCCACATCTCAAAGCGAAAGTCGTTGCGGGTGCAGCGAATAACCAACTCGCTACGTCCAAAGATGGTGAAACATTGATGAAGCACGGCATCACCTACGCTCCAGATTATGTAATCAATGCAGGCGGCATTATTTCAGTGGCGGCAGAGTATGAAGGCGCATCGAGCGAGGCGGAAGTTCAGGCGCAGATAAATGAAATTGGGCCACGTACACAAAGCCTGTTGAAAGAAGCAAAGCGCACCGGACGCCCAGCGGCTGAAATCGCTGATGAGCGTGCCCGTGCGTTGATTGGCCATGGCCCGGCAGAGCGCGCTATCGCCGCAGAATGAGTTGGCACCGCTACAGGAGGGTTTTCCATCCCTTGTGGGGTTTGAATCTTGGGCCATATTGTTCTGCAAGCGCTTCTAGCTTGGAATGAATTTCATTGGCTCCGCGCTTTTCAATATAATGCATCGGTCCGCCCCGGAATGGCGCAAACCCTGTCCCGAATATAATCCCGCCATCGGTAAGCTCCGCACTTTCAACAATTCCATCGGCGAGGCATGCCACACAGGCATTCAGCATGGGCAGGATCAAGCGATCTTGCAGCCCATCATCGGCACGTTCGTCCGTTTCCTCTTTTTGTACTTTGCCATTTTCATCATAGGCATAAATGCCCTTGCCGGATTTGCGGCCTATATCACCTGCTGCAACTTTTTTCTTAAACCAGTCTGGTATTTGCGGAAACGTACCACCTATTTGCTTTTTCATGGATGCGGCGGCATGCAGCGCCACATCAAGACCAACCCTGTCGGCAAGCTCAATTGGCCCCATAGGCATGCCGAAATCTTCTGCCGCTGCGTCGATAACCTCTGGCTTGACGCCTTCGCCATAGGCAATGAAAGCCTCCATCAGATAAGGCGTGAGGGCGCGATTAACGAGGAAACCCGGCGCCGACTTTACCTGTAACGGCAGTTTGCCAATATCGGCAATCCACTTCGTTGCCCTGTTCAGCGTTTGTTTGTCGAGACCTTCATGGCTGACCAATTCCACCAAAGGCATTTTTGCGACGGGGTTAAAAAAGTGGATGCCACAGAACCGCTTCGGGGCTTTGAGACCTGCTGCAAGAGTTTCCAGCAGTAGGGACGAAGTGTTCGTAGCGAGAATGGCGCTGCGCTTCATCCGCGCCTCACATTGGCTATAGACCAGCTGCTTGATTTCGGGTTTTTCCGTTACGGCCTCAATAATCAAATCCGCCTTGGCGATACCGTCACCTGCAAGATCGGGGATCAACCGGTCCATCGCCGCGCGTGCTTCACCAGGTGCACGTAGTTTGCGGGTAAATAATTTCTGGGCGCGCTTCATGGCCGGTGCGATAAATTCCGGTTTCATGTCCTGCAATGTGACCCGGTAGCCAGAAAGCGCTGACCAGGCCGCGATGTCGCCACCCATAACGCCAGCGCCAATCACATGCACATGTTTGATCTTTGCTTCCTTGCCTTTTGCTGCTGCCTTCAGCTCTTCGCGCAAAAAGAAAACCCGCACCAGGTTTTGCGACGTTTCACTGGTTATCAACCGGGCGAAGCTTTCGCTTTCGGCGCGTCGCATTTCTTTCCAGTCTCCACCGTGCTGGCGCCATAGATCGATCATTGCATAAGGGGCGGGGTAATGTTCCCGCCGTGCTTTTTTTGCCGTCTGCTTTTCCATTTGCCCGGCAATCAGAGGCCGCGCAGGGCCTAGGTTCATGGCAACGCCTTTGGTGGAAAGAGTGTGATCAGTTTTGAGTTTTCCCTTTCGCGCCCATTCAATTGCTGAAGCCATGTGGCGTTCCTGGGTCACCGTATCGACCAACCCCATCTTCTTGGCCTGACGGGCATATAGCGAACGTCCGGTAAGCATCATTTCGATGCCTACATCCGGGTCGACCATGCGCAATGTGCGCCATGTACCGCCAAGGCCCGGATGCAGGCCGAGTTGTACTTCGGGGAACCCTAGCCGCGCATCATCGGTGATGATGCGATAGTTGCACGCCAGTGCCAGCTCCAACCCGCCGCCAAGGCAATAACCGTGAATGGCGGCGATCGTCGGGGCGGGCAGCTTTTCAATCCGGTCCAGAAGGGCGAGCCCGCGGTCCAGCACAGCTTTCACGGCAGTACTCTCGACCATGTTGCTGAACTCGGAAATTTCTGCACCCATGATAAATCCGGATTTCTTTGCAGAACGAAAAATAACCGCCTTGGGTGAGATGGCTTCAAGGCCACCGAGGATTACATCGAGTTCTTTCAGCACCGGCGTGGATAACGTATTTGCAGATGAGCCTTTGCGATCAGCGATCACCCATGCGCAACCATCACTGTCGAGGTAGGCGTGCCAATTCTCCAGTTTAAGGCTACTGAGCTCCTTAGGTTGAGATTTGGCTGCTGCGGCAATGGTCAATGGATCACTGGTCAGTGCCTCCAGGGCAATTGCGCGTGTTTCAAGTGGTTCTCTCATGGCGCTTTCCCCTAAAGAATTTCCAGCAGCATTGCGCCGCCCATGCCGCCACCAATACACTCGGTCGCGATGCCATACCGTGCGCTCAACCGGCGCGCGGCGTGGATCAGGTGCAATGTGATGCGATTTCCCGATGTGCCAACCGGGTGGCCAAGAGCGATCGCACCGCCATCGATGTTCAACGCGTCTTGATTTATGGCGCCGAATGCCTTCTCAAGTCCGAGGATATCGCGGCAGAAATCAGCATCTTCCCAAGCCCTGAGGCAGGCGAGCACTTGCGCCGCGAAGGCTTCATTGATTTCCCAAGCGCCAATATCAGTACGTTTGAGCCCATGGCGATTAAGCAACGGGGTTGAGGAGATTACCGGGCCAAACCCCATAACTGCTGGATCGCAGGCGGCCCATTCGCTATCGATAATCCGTGCCATCGGTTTCAGCTTATACTTTTTCACAGCGTCTTCAGACGCCAATATGGTCCAGCACCCGCCATCGGATATTTGCGAAGAGTTGCCTGGCGTTACCTGACCGAATGGTTTCTCAAATGCCGGCTTCAATTTGCCCAGTTTTTCGACCGTATTGCCAGCGCGCACTCCGTCATCATGGTCGTAGACTTCTCCGTTTCCGGCTATGATAGGGTTCATTTCTTCCAGGTGGCCGGAACTTTGCGCTTTGGCCAGGCGGTCGTGGCTGCGAATTGAATAGGCGTCTGCATCTTGCCGGGTCACCCCATAAAGATGCGCCAGCTTCTCCGCCGTTTGCCCCATGGAGAGTTTGACCACAGGATCTTTCAATCCACGCAAAATGCCAATGGAGGGTGCGAAATGCCCGGGTTTGACTTTGGCCAATGCCTGTAGTTTTTCAGCTGCTGACTTGGCCGCAAACATTTCAGCAAACCAGCGACTGGCATCATCGCTGAACAGGAGAGGGGCATGGGAAAGGGCTTCCGTGCCACCGGCGAGGATAAGATCACCATCGCCATCGGCAATTGTGCGGAACCCGGTATCAATAGACTGCATGCCTGACGCACAATTGCGTTGCACGGTCCAGCCTGGAACCTCCGCTCCGCAACCAAGGCGCAGGGCCGCAACCCTGCCTGGATTTACTTCATCAGCATGTACATTCACGCAGCCAAGGATGACTTCGTCAAACTGGTCTGGTTCAAAGGACTGGCGCAGCAAGAGCGCGCGCCCGGCTTCTACCGCCAGATCAACCGGCGTAAACGGGCCAGGGCCTTTGCGGGCTTTTAGCAACGGCGTACGTGCGCCGTCAACGATATAGACGGGGCGGCCACGGCTGGCGAGCACCTTGGCGCGCGGTTTTCGCGCTGCCGGTTTTTTGTTTGGACTTGCGGCTTGGCGGGCGATAACTGCCTCCCTCGTTTATGTCTTGGCCGTTGCTTTCTTGCGTTTCTGGCGAGGTTTCCGGCCCGTGAGTTCTTCCAATGTGAAATCATCCACTTCCAGAACCGCCCGCACCAAAGCGTTTACCTCGTGCAAGATTTCGGCTTCATCGTTTGAGATAATATTACGCGCTAGTGCTTCTTCGATATCGCGAATTCTCGCTTTACGCATTTTCCGCTTGATGGGGGCAACTTCTACAGTGCGTCTGAACGCGAGTTCCACCCGGCCAATAATGTCGTCATCCCCACCGATGAAAATACCATCTGTCAGCCTGTCGCGGGCAGCGCCTGGTTCTTGCGCACGGTCTGCCACTTCACTGACCAATGTATCAGATGGTGGTTTTACGCCGTGGCCAAATGGCATGGTGATGAATTTCAAAAGCCCGGCAACCGGACGCACCGGAAAATTATTCAATACTGCTCGCAACCGACGTTCGGCTTCATGCAGAGAGGTCTGGCAAGCCCAATGAACCAGCGGCAGGTCTTCTTTGGGTTGTCCGTCATCTTCAAAACGCTTCAGCACAGTTGAAGTGAGATACAACTCCGCCAGCACATCTCCAAGCCGCGCCGATAACAACTCTTTTCGCTTCAATGCACCTCCCAGGCTCACCAGCGCAGCCTCGCTAATGAGCGTCAAGGCAGCGGACAGGCGCTTGACCTGCCGGTAATAGCGCGAGGTTGGGCCTTCCACCGGGGCAGAGGACATCCAGCCACGGGTCCAGGCACGGAAAAATGCGTATCCCAGGGTTTTAAACTGGAAGGCGGCGTGTTTGAAAAACACATCGTCAAAGTTCTTGATGCCTTCAATCAGGTTTTCATTTTGCGCTGCCAGAATTTCCTGTTGAATATACGGGTGGCAGCGGATCGAACCCTGACCATAGATCATCAGTGATCTGGTCATGATGTTTGCGCCTTCAACGGTGATGGCAATGGGCACACCGCGATAAGCTGAGCCAAAATAATTGTTGGGTCCATCACACACCGCCCGGCCGCCATGCACATCCATGCCATCGTTAAGGGCGTCGCGCATACGCTCGGTAGCGTGATATTTCATTATCGCTGAGATGATTGCCGGGCGCTGACCTGCGTCGATGGAATCGGTGGTCACTCTGGTCGCGGAATCGATCGTATAGCATTGCCCGGCCAACCGCGCGATGGCATCCTGCACCCCTTCAAACTTGCCAATGGGAATATTGAACTGTTCGC
>CAJQND010000256.1 GCA_905479595.1 uncultured Hyphomicrobiales bacterium | reverse complement strand
CGCCGGAAACTTTTGCCTGAAGATCGACGTTCGCCAGGGTGGTTTTGTTGTACAGAACGCGACCAGCGGTGAGCGAAAGATTAGCAGCAAGCGAACGTAATGCGCCCAGATTTATCGGCGCGGTGCTCCAACCCGCACCGGCAGCACTATCCGAACCTGATTTTTCAGCCAAATAGGTGTTGATGTTAATCTGATCAACGCCAAGCCGCGCCGACACAGACGGGGATTTTGATTTCAGCGATACCGCCACGCTGCCCTGGCCATTCATATCGTCGAGGCTCAACGTCGCGCCGTTCAGGTTCAGCTTTCCTGCGCTGTACTTGATTTTCGACTTGATCGCGAAAGGTCCAAGACCATTGCCGGGAGCAAATGGCTGGCCAACCCAATTTGCCAAAGCGCGCAGACTGGATGATTTGGCGTTAATTCCACCGTTCAGGGCAAATCCGCTCTTCAATGAAACAGCACCCGCATAACCGATAGACAGCGGTTTTGCCGCCAAGGTGAATTGCAACTGGCTTGTGCCACCACTGGTAAATTTCATCGGATCGGGTGCTTTTACTGAAAGCTTTACCCGCTCCTTTTTCCAAACTAGTGACCCATTTATCGCGATCGGCCCGCCGATCCGTGGCATAGACAGGTCAATGTTAACGTCATCAGCCTTGAATGTGCCGCCGGAGCGCTCGTCGAGATAAAGCAGGGTTCCGTTCACAATTTTCACAGGCCCCAACTTGACGTCCGTCGGCACGAGCGCATCGCCTACACCTGAACCCGTACCAGATTGACCACCCTGCAAAGCTTCCGCAAGCGACCAATTGACCTTGCCGCCGCCGGTGACCAGAAGATTGACCTTTGGAGACTGGAGGATGAATTCTTTCACTTCCACGCGCTTTTGCATAAGTGGCGCAAGCGCAACCTTTAACTTCAAAGATTTCATCGCCGCTAGATTGCCCCCGGAGATACCTGGCGGGTTGGAAAGAGATGCGTTCTTCAGCGTAATGGCGATATCAGGAAAGATCGAAAAAGACGGATCCTCCCCAAATGTCAGCGTACGACCAGTGCGTTCTTTCACCTGTGCAACGACTTGTTCTGCAATATAGTTCGGCGACAGGAAAAACGGGATTGCCACGACCGTAGCGATCACCAAAACAATTAGAGCGAGAAAAATCCGGAAAAAAATTTTCAAAATGCCACTCCCGGCGGATAGAAGGTTTAAAAATCCAAACGATAAGGAACGTTTCTTTGCGCTTGGTTAACAAAACTTAAAAATTTCTCTTCCGGCCTTGCACTTAACCTCTGCCCGGTGGAAAAAGAAAACTCAAACACTGGATAGCAAACAAACATCAGGAATGATCATGGACAAACCCCTGTGGCAACCTTCCAACGAACGAAAAGCAGGTGCCAATATCAGCCGATTCTTGGACTTCGTGAACCAGAAGAATGGGCTTGATCTCAAAGACCATGACGACCTTCATGAATATTCCATAACGCAACAGGGGCCATTTTGGACAGAAATTTGGGATTTCTGTGACGTTAAGTCACAAACCCGTGGGCAAACGGCCATAGCAGACGCAGACAAACTGCCTGGCGCACGATTTTTTCCCGAGGCGCGGCTTAATTTTGCGGAAAATATGCTTCAACGTCGCGATGATAAGCCAGCAATCATCTTTCGTGGCGAAGACAAAAAACGCTCAACCCTCACGTGGAATGAGCTTTACGACCAAGTGTCGCAGACAAGCTCCGCCTTCGCGAATGCAGGGTTGGAAATGGGTGATCGTGTTTGTGCTGTCGTACCAAACATGCCTGAAACCATGGTTGCATTTCTAGCAGCAGCAAGCCACGGAGCGACCTGGTCTTCATGTTCACCAGATTTTGGCGAGCAAGGCATCCTCGACCGTTTCAGTCAAATCGATCCGCGTTTTTTGGTCATTTGCGACGGTTATTACTACAACGGAAAAGCCATCAATATTGGCCCGAAGATCGAAATAATTCTCAAGCAGCTGCCCAGTGTGGAAAAGGTCATCATCATTGATTATCTCGGCACGGCGAAAGCATTGGCGGGGCGCATTGAAAATGCTGTAACCCTGGATGCGTTCGCAGGCGAATTCGAGCCTTCAGAAATTTCCTACACCCAAACCAGGTTCGACCACCCGCTTTATATTCTGTTTTCCTCTGGCACCACCGGTGTGCCCAAATGCATAGTCCACTCGGTCGGTGGCATTTTGCTCAAGCACCGCCAGGAACAATCCATTCAATGCGATGTGAAGCCTGACGACAAACTGTTCTTCTTCACCACTTGCGGTTGGATGATGTGGAACTGGCTGGTTTCCGGATTGGCAACCGGATGCACCTTGATGCTCTATGATGGTTCTCCATTTTATCCCTCTGAAAAAGCGATATTCGACTATGTGGACGAGGAGGCCATCACCCTTTTCGGCACTTCGGCAAAGTATATCGATGCGGTGAAAAAGACCGGATGGAAGCCGCGTGAAACCCATTCTCTGGCAAGTGTCAGGACCCTGTTTTCTACCGGTTCAGCTTTGGTGCCTGAAAGTTATGACTTTGTGTACGAGCAAATAAAACAGGACGTGCATCTGGTCTCAATTTCCGGCGGCACCGATTTGGCAGGGTGTTTCGTTGGAGGTAATCCGCTCGGCGCCGTGTGGCGTGGGGAAATTCAGGCTGCCGTGCTCGGCATGGCTACCGACGTATTTAATGATGAGGGTAAACCTTGCGCGGTGGGAGAAAAAGGCGAACTCGTCTGCACCCGCGCCTTTCCCTCGCTTCCTTTAATGTTTTGGAACGATGCTGACGGTAAAAAATATCATGCCGCCTATTATGACCGGTTTGACAATATTTGGTGCCACGGAGATTTTGCAGAGTGGACTGAACACGGCGGCATGATCATTCATGGACGTTCTGACGCCACGCTAAACCCAGGTGGCGTGCGAATTGGAACTGCCGAAATTTATGCCCAGGTTGAAAAACTATCCGAAGTGACAGAAGGCTGCGCCATCGGCCAAGCTTGGGACAACGACACCCGGATTATTTTGTTTGTCAAACTGCAAGATGGCATCACCCTGGACGAAGACTTGATCAAGCGCATTAAAACGCAGATCAGGACCGGAGCATCCCCCCGCCATACTCCGGCGGTGGTCATTGCAGTTGATGATATTCCACGCACCAAGTCCGGCAAGATTACCGAGCTCGCGGTGCGCGACATTGTGCATGGCCGTGAGATCAAGAATGTTGAAGCACTAGCCAACCCAGAAGCGTTGGACAATTTCCGCAACCTTCCAGAGCTGAGCTAAAACTATTCGCTCATTACTCTGGCGGTTGGGAAGGTAATGGTCACCAATGTGCCTTTATCAGGCTCACTGGAAATCTTAAACTGCGCCCGGTTGGCTTCAGTGAGTGCCTTCGTCAAAGGCAGTCCGAGGCCAGTTCCCCCTGATCCGCTGCCACCACGTGGTCCATCACCAACTTGCGTGAAGGGCTCCAGTGCTTTTTGCAATTCAATACCGGACATGCCACGGCCTGTATCTTTGACTTTCAGGCAAACTTCGCCGTTCGCCTCGAGTTTACCAGATATGGCGATCTGCCCACCGCGGCCAGTAAACTTAATTGCGTTACTCAACAGATTTAGGATGATCTGGCTCATTGAGCGCTGATCAGCAACCACGCCGGGCAGATCAGGTTGCAGCGCAGTACGCACCACTACTTTTGCGTCGCGCGCCTGGTCTTTCAGCAGATTGATGCATTGGGCAACAATTTCGTCGAGTTCAACGCTGGTAAAGTTCAAATCAAGCTTACCTGATTCGATCTTCGACAGATCGAGAAGGTCGTTAATCAACGCCAGCAAATATTTACCGCTGGAGTGAATGTCGTTGACATAACTGGCATATTTTTCATTGCCAATCGCACCAAGTTTGCGCGATTTCATCACTTCCGAAAAACCAAGAATGGCATTAAGAGGTGTGCGCAATTCATGGCTGATATTAGCCAAAAAATCAGACTTCTGCGCACTGGCGCGCTCGGCTTTATCTTTTGCCTGCCGCAAATCTGCCTCGGTTTTTTTCCATGAGGTCATATCGCGCAAGACCGCGCAAAAGCGCAGCTTTTTTTCGTCACCTTCGCCCTGCGCGCTTAGCCGTCCAAGAGATAGAAAAAGTGGAATTTCACCACCATTCTTCTCTACTGCAATGACTTCGCGCCCATCATTGAATGCACTGGCGATACCGCTATCTGCAAGGTCGGCAATATAGGCGTCAAGCGTCGCAGTACCTTCTTTGGTGAGCATGGCCGAAAGGGGGGTTCCAATCGCATCATCACTGTCATATCCAAATATCGCTTCCGCACTGCTGTTCAGCGCCAGCACTGTTCCGTCCTGGTCAAGTGTGACTACCCCATCAGTCGCGGTATTAAGCATGGCACGCAGATCATCATCGCCAAGTGCGCTAGGTGGCGTAGTTGCGGGCAATGGAGCCACTTGCATAACTTGGTCGTTTTGAACTTCAGTGCGCTCTTCACTGGCCACCTCAAGGCCAATCTGCACCGCCTCTCCATCTGGCCAGGCAATGGTGCTGGTGCGCGCGTTTAGCCGCACAGGATCACAGGCATAAGGTACTGAGGTGTATGTCAACATTGCCTCTGCGCCCAACAGATCATCGGCATAAACCCCGAACACCCGCGCCAAGGTACCAGCCCGCATGGCGTCTTCCACATCCTCATAACCAAGCAGAGCGGCCGCAAACGGGTTCACATGGAGCAGCTCGCCTTCACGATGGATCACCAATGCAGACGGCAACCCGTCAATGATGGCAATAACAGCGTCAATCGCCACATCGCGTGTAGAAGCGGACATCTCTTCTTCAACAGATGCTTCTTCTTCTAACTGAGGTTCTTCAACGGCTGTATCTGCAATTGCTTCACCTGAAGAAATAGGATTTATCGGGATTTCATTTGCCAGGGTCTCCCCAAGAGCGCGAAATGCAGCTTCATCTTCAGCACTTAACCGACCAACACCTGAAACACTTTCTGCTTCACCAGCAGAATTGGTAACTTCCTCGCCCTGCCCCTCTTCCTCTCCAGCATAAGCGGCAAGGGCTTCTGCTTCAGCATCGCGCCAATGATCACTGGCGGTCTCTTCCACGTGCGTGTGCCAGCTCCGCGTCGCAACCCCACGAAAGCCGCCAGCTGACGCATTAAGAGGAACCGCGGACAGTGTAAGTTCCACCGGTGGCTGGTCAGTCTCGCCACTATTCCACTCCACCACAGCACACCATGGCTCGCCAAGTGCCAGCAGTGTTTCAACCTTGCCGTCCTGATCTAGGTTGAATCGCTCAGAAACCGTCTTCCAGCTTTCCCCAAGCACAGCATTTGCTGGCGTTCCAGTGACACTTTCAAAGCGTTCGGAAACATCCGTAAACACCATCTGTCTATCTAGTTTCCAGGAAAAATCAGTGGCGGCGTCGGCAAAGTCAGAAAGGGTTTTGTTTTCCGCCTCAAGTTGGCGTTCCAGCGCCCGCCTGTCAGTTACATCTTCCATCATGACCAGCAGACGGCCTTTACCCGGCACATCACCACGGGTGTCATCAATGCGTTGCACGTGCAAGCGGAAATCACGTGGGCCAAAACGGGTCGTTAGCTGAGCAACGCGGGAGAAAACTCCGGCACTCAGCGCACTTGAAATTGCCTTACTGGCTGCCGCGTCGTTTCCAAGCAGCATTTGAAGGTTGTCGAGTGCCGTATCTTCAAACATTTCCTGAGCAGCCAAATTGCGCAGCCTGGTATCGCCAGCGGGCGACACGACCAACACACATTGCGGCAGCGCGTCTATCGCGCTCGCATAGGCATCATTAGACGTGTTCGGCCTGTTATCGATTGCTGCGGCTACCACCAGAACGCCGTTGCGCCCATCTGCAAGATCAAAACCATAGCAATGACACTGCACCGGGGACGTATTGGGAGCTGAAGAAAAACGTAGTTCTTCAGGACTGGTTTGCCCCTGCCCTATATCATTGGCGAGTTCGCCAGCCAGCTCCGCGATGCGGGCAGCTCCAGGATCAGCGGAACCAAAGCGTCGCTCCACCAAATCGAACAGACTTTCAGCAGCGAAAAACGCCAGGCCAGCCTGGTTGGCCCAGACAATTCGCCGCCGCGCCCCGTCCCATAACCAAGCAGCCATGGCCGAGCGGGCCAATTCATCCAGTGATGGTGTATTTGCGTTAACGCTCACTTTTCTCACCTTTGCTTTCGCTGCATTTTTGGGCGCGGACCGCAGTGGATAGGAAATCTAGCCTACAATACAGTCATACGTCCACATATGGTGCGCCAAAATGGGTCAATTTGCCGGGAATTTTTAACACTTGGTTAAGAAAATATTGTGCACTGCAAAATTTTTGTTGCAATGCACAATAAATGTTCTATATTGAACATAGAATTCAAACAGAGGCGATGACTTCTCTCCCACATCAAATCTGAAAACCGAATAAGACCTAACCCTTAAAGGATGTTCACTATGACCGATCTTAAAAAGAACGCTAAGAAACAGGCTGAAACCGCAATCGCAACTGCCCGTGACATTGCAGAAGAATCAACTGTCAATGCAAAAGCTGCAGCAGTGAAAGCTCAAGCAACCGCTAAAGATGCTGAAAAAGTTTTCGAAGATACCACAACCCTGCTCCAGGACGGCATCACCAACTGGCAGCATAAAGCATTCGAACTTGCAAAAGCCAACCTCGACGCAGGTTTCGATTTCGCTCAGAAGCTCGTTTCTGCAGGAACTCCGGCAGAAGCATTTGAACTCCACAGCGAGTTCTCCAAAAAGCAGGTTTCTGAACTGAATGCACAGGCTCAAGAGCTCGGTGCTCTGTCGATGAAGGTTGCAGAAGACGCAACCAAGCCAGGCCAAAACGGCATGCTGAAATCATTCGACGAAATGAAAAAAGCTTTTGCTGCCTGATACATCTCCGTATCTGCAGTTAAAGACAAAGTAAAAGCCCGCCTGCGCTGAAAAGCGAAGGTGGGCTTTTGCGCATTTTCGGGTCAACGAAATGCAAGTGCCGCTTGATCTTCCAAATGGTTTTCAATAGTGTCCGGTCCGGAAACGCACATTGTTTGCGACTCCCGTGCGGTTGTAGCTCAGTTGGTTAGAGCGCCTGATTGTGGATCAGGAGGTCGGTGGTTCAATTCCTCCCAACCGTACCAATCTTTTCAATGACTTAGTGTGTTTTATAGTTTTAGGACTGCGCTCTCAGTCATCTAATAGTCATCAGATTTTTAATCTCGGAAGCGCTTTGGGGCTTTGGGGGGCATCAGCGCAACGTTCTCTCCATACACCGCAGAAGCCCCTTTCGAAGCCAAGAACAATTTACACAAGCGCGGGCATTACCGATGCTGAAATATCCTGAGACGATGATCCGAGAGACGGGCTCTATGTTGATCAGTCAGCGAGATTGGGTCTGACCATCG
>CAJQND010000255.1 GCA_905479595.1 uncultured Hyphomicrobiales bacterium | reverse complement strand
GGCGTCTTGGCCCGGCGGAAGAAAAAACACCGAGATATCTTCTGCAATCTGATCAAACACCGGTTCCAAGCTGACGATGCATTTCTGTTCGACATCTGCCTTGAGCGTTCCGGCCACTTGTAGCCCGTCTCTACGCCAGGGTTTTACCTGCAAAAACACCGAAAGCATGCTGATCGCCGCGATCCCATAACGTTCAGCAAGACGTTTTCGTGATTTTTCATCTACCTCAAGCTTGATGTTTAGACCTGTTTTCGGGACCTTGGAAATATCAATAACGTGGCTAAACTCTGGGCTCGGCAACTGGCCATCATCATGTGTCATCAAAAAATGCTTTCACTTCAGGGAATTCGACAACGCCCACTAACAGGTCTGCCAATTGCTGCTGCCGGAGTAATTCAGCAGCAGAAACCATATAGCGCGCGATCTTGTCAGCGTTCCGGTGATCTTCGGTTTCAGGGAATATATTGCGCGAAACCACATCTACAAGCAGCTGAGGCTGCTCCCCATAAAGTTTGATTGCCTCATCATAAGCCTGTACCCGGCCATAGAAAACCTGGGCCATCTTTTTTATCTTCTTACCGACGGCAAGGTCACCTACCCCCATTTCCCGCAGGGAGCGGTCCATGTCTGTAAACATCTCGTTAAACACATTCTGCGAAAACTCTTTGGCCTCGGCACTGCCGTCAACATTCAGCCGGTTGATCAACAAGAATGTATGCAACACGATCATGTCATAACGTCCATCCACCGTATCGGCCACATTGCCGGATGCGTAAAACGCTTCTTGCCGTGCCTGCGCCACAATCTGCCCGTAAGCGATACTGTGCGGGCCATCGCGTTGGCTAAAATGTTTGAGCAAATTTTTGAAAACCATAGATCATATACCCGTTTGGGGAACACCTCGCCGCTTCACAGGCATTGCCAAACCATATTGTTTACGCTACCTGCGGGACGCTGGTTTTTAGCGCACCCGTTGCGGCAAGACGATGTAAAGGACATTACATGAGGCCTGCAAGCCAAAGGTCAGATTTTTTTAAAGGGCGTTTTCCATTTCTAGGTGCCGTAGCGGTGATTTTGCTTACACTTCTCGCTGGCGGCTGCTCAGCTGTCGTGGATCACAGAGGCTACCTGCCGCGTGGTGATGATCTTCAAAAAATTCAAATGGGCATGAGCAAACCTGAAGTCCAGTCGATACTCGGCTCGCCTTCCACCACCGCAACTCTGAACCATCAGGGTGACAGCTTTTATTACGTTTCCAGCACTGTCGAAAACAAGGCCTTCTTTCGTCCAAAAGTGACTGAACGCGAAGTAGTCGCCATACGTTTTGACCAGAACGACCAGGTTTCAGGCTTTGGCCATTACGGTCTGGAAGACGGTAAGGTTGTCAATTTCACCTCCCGCGAGACCCCAGTTGAAGGTAAGGAATTGAGCTTGCTCAAAGACTTCCTCGGCAACCTTGGGAAATTTGATCCAGGTGCAACACCGCAGTAACCGCCATTCAAAATCGGTTGTTGGTAAAATGCATGGCTCTTATTCATAAATCGGCATTGCCGTTCGGGCTGGGCAAACGTATTGTCCGGTTCCTACAATGCTGAACAGTGATTCAATATGACTGCCTTTGACGATGTGCGTGCGCGCCACAATGCAAAACTCTATGCACTAGGGCAGGCTTTGTATGGTGGGCACACGGTAACCCTGATTACGACAGGCGGACTTATCGGCAAAGCGTTATCACCTGATCCCAGTTACGCGACATTACCTATTTCCGCTTTTGTTATTGGCACCATGTTATCGGCCATCCCCGCTTCCATGTTCATGAAGAAAGTTGGCCGGCGGATTGGCTTCATCACAGGCGCGGGCTTTGGCGCAGTAAGTGCCCTGCTCGGGCTTGCAGCCATATTCCAACAGGACTTTCTATTCTTTGTCATAGCCATGGCGTTCACTGGGACCTATCAGGCGTTTGCCATGCTGTACCGTTTTGCAGCAGCCGATCTTGCCAGCCCGATGTTCAAGGCGCGTGCAATCGCCTGGGTTACCGTTGGCGGATTGGCGGCAGCCTTTCTTGGTCCCCTTATCGTGGTCAGCACGAAGGATTTGTTTCCTGAAGCACAATTTGCGGGATGTTATCTCACCACCGCAGTCTTGGCGTTAGTTGCAGCTTTATTGATGCTTCTGTTAGACCAACCAGATGGCCCCAAAAGCGAAACCACTGACCATGGCCGCCCGCTTTCTGAAATCCTTAAACAACCGAGACTGATCGTTGCCATTGTCTGTGGGATGATGAGCTTTGGAATGATGAACCTGGTCATGACAGCAACACCACTGGCCATGGTCGCTTGCGGTTTTTCGATCGACACTGCAGCGCTGGTCATCCAATGGCACGTCATCGCCATGTACGTGCCGAGTTTTTTCACCGGAAAACTGATCAACCGGTTCGGCGTCGAAAAAATCATTGCAATGGGACTGCTTATTCTCGCCGCCTCTGGTGTCACTTCTCTGCTCGGCCTCCATATCGCAAACTTCGGAATCGGGCTGATTCTCCTGGGAATCGGTTGGAATTTCAGTTTTGTTGGCGCGACGACAATGGTGACCGATCACTACACGCCAGCGGAAAAGAACAAGGTACAGGGATTGAATGATTTTTGTGTTTTTGCCACCGTGGCAGTTGCCTCACTTTCATCGGGAACGCTGTTGCACTTAATTGGCTGGGATGCAGTGAACCTGGCGCTATTCCCTATGGTATTCATAACATTGATACTTTTGGCCTGGTTGGCGCTTTCCTCTCGTAATGTGCAGGCAAAAACCTGAACCGTTTCCGCCGTAAAACCGCAAAAATATAGTGCGGGAAAATGCCACTTATCCTCGTCCAATTGCTGTATTGCTTCTCGGCGCGGTTTTTGGCATGTTCCGCGCCATAAAAGGGGCCTGCGGGGCAAGGGGTATTACGGAATGCCACGCGAACTGGAAATCCGTCCTACGGGCATAATTCACAACGTTTTGTAAGGAAAATATGATGAGCTCAGCAATCTGGCTAATCATTTTCTGCGGCGCGCTTTCCATTGTATATGGAATTTGGGCGACCAAATCAGTCCTCGCGGCTGATGCGGGCAACCAGCGTATGCAGGAAATTGCCGGTGCCATTCAAGAGGGGGCACAGGCTTATCTCACACGTCAATATACCACGATCGCCATCGCTGGCGCCGTGATCTTCGTTCTTGTTGCCTGGCTTTTGGGCATCAAGGTCGCTATTGGTTTCGCCATTGGTGCGATCCTTTCTGGCGCAGCAGGCTTTATCGGCATGCTCATCTCCGTGCGTGCCAATGTGCGCACCACCCAGGCAGCATCGAAAAGCCTTGGCGAAGGCCTCAGCATTGCTTTTAAAGCTGGTGCCATCACCGGCATGCTTGTTGCTGGATTGGCACTGCTCGGCGTGACTGTCTATTACGGTATCCTCACTCAGGTGCTTGGTCTTGATGGCGGAAGCCGTGAAGTCATTGACTCGCTGGTAGCACTTGGTTTTGGCGCATCGCTGATTTCAATCTTTGCCCGTCTCGGCGGCGGTATCTTCACCAAGGGTGCAGATGTTGGCGGCGACCTTGTGGGTAAAGTTGAAGCAGGCATTCCCGAAGATGATCCCCGCAACCCGGCAACCATTGCCGACAACGTGGGCGACAATGTTGGCGACTGTGCCGGCATGGCAGCCGACCTGTTTGAAACCTATGCGGTAACCGTTGTGGCAACCATGGTTCTGGCGGCAATCTTCTTTGCCGGCACCGACAAGGTTGCGACCATGCAGATTTATCCGCTGATGATTGGTGGCATCTGTGTGCTGACCTCCA
This sequence comes from uncultured Hyphomicrobiales bacterium, assembly GCA_905479595.1. GTDB lineage: Bacteria > Pseudomonadota > Alphaproteobacteria > Rhizobiales > CAJQND01 > CAJQND01. The sequence continues at coordinate 1,853 of CAJQND010000255.1, read as the reverse complement.
TTATCGGTACTTTCTTTGTCAAGCTTGGTTCATCCGGCTCGATCATGGGCGCGCTCTATCGCGGCGTGATTGTCACCAGCGTTCTTTCGCTGATTGCTCTGTATCCAATCACCTCATTGATGATTGGCATGGACACACAGCTCACTGCTGGTGGTTCAACCTTTACCGGCATGGACCTGTTCCTCTGCGGTGTCGTTGGCCTTCTGGTAACCGGCCTGATCATCGTGATCACCGAGTACTACACCGGCACAAACTATCGTCCAGTGCAGTCTATCGCAGCAGCATCTGAAACCGGTCACGGCACCAACGTGATCCAGGGGCTTGCCATTTCGATGGAAGCAACTGCGCTTCCTGCATTGGTGATCATTGCAGGTATCATAATCACCTACAGCCTTGCTGGCCTGTTTGGTATCGCGATTGCGGTCACCACCATGCTGGCAATTGCCGGATTGATTGTGGCGCTTGATGCTTTTGGTCCTGTCACCGATAACGCTGGCGGTATTGCTGAAATGGCTGAACTGCCGGAAGAAGTGCGTAAAACCACTGATGCTCTCGATGCCGTTGGTAACACCACTAAAGCGGTGACCAAGGGCTATGCGATTGGTTCTGCTGGTCTTGGTGCACTGGTGCTGTTTGCAGCTTACACGGCTGACCTTCAGTTCTTCATCGCCAACTCCGACACATACACCTACTTCAAGGGTGTTGAGCTCGACTTCTCGCTGTCCAACCCATATGTGGTTGTCGGCTTGTTGTTCGGTGGCATGCTGCCATATCTGTTTGGCGCAATGGGCATGACTGCTGTGGGCCGCGCTGCTGGTTCGGTGGTGGAAGAAGTCCGCCGCCAGTTCAAGGCAGAGCCTGGCATTATGAAGGGCACTGTCAAGCCTGATTATGCCCGTGCAGTGGACATGCTGACCAAGTCTGCGATCAAGGAAATGATGCTCCCGTCAATGCTTCCAGTATTGTCTCCGATCGTTGTTTACTTCGTCATCAATGCGATTGCCGGTAAATCTGCCGCATTCTCCGCAGTTGGTGCGATGCTTCTTGGTGTGATCGTAACCGGCCTCTTCGTGGCGATTTCCATGACCGCAGGTGGCGGCGCATGGGACAATGCCAAAAAGTACATCGAAGATGGCAACCACGGCGGCAAAGGCTCCGAGAGCCACAAAGCTGCCATCACAGGTGACACGGTCGGCGATCCATACAAGGATACAGCTGGCCCGGCAGTGAACCCGATGATCAAGATCACCAACATCGTGGCACTCCTGCTCTTGGCAGTTCTGGCGCACACCGTCTAAGAACTCCAGATAACAAGATCCAATCCCGCAGCGGTAAAGCCCGTTGCGGGATTTTTTTGTGTGTATTTTTAGAGCGATCAACTTATCCGTACTCGGACTGGTTGGTTTATATCGCTCACGGCAGTTCCCGCTACGCGTGAACGCCTCCGCGGGGGCGGCGCATTAGCGCCGAGGGCCAGTCGGCCCTAGTCGCGGAAACAAGTTTCCACTCCGTCTTTCCACACGCGAGATCGTGCCGGGTGGTTCAAGATCAACCCGAGCGGAGGCGAAGCCGAGCACAGATAAGTTGATCGACAATGGATCAAGGCCACGACCGTTGTTTATATCGCTCACGACAGTTTTGCTGACGCAAAACGTCTCCGCGGGGGCGTTCACGCGCAGCGGGAACTGCCGTGAGCTGAAACAGTGGAAACGCGGGTCAATCGAAACCGCATCTGACTATTTTTTTTAGCGGTTCTGATCGACCCGCGTATGGCGTTTTAAACCAGAGCCCGCGTTCTACGAGCCCCGGACACGTTGTCTACGATATTAGTGTTCACACACGTCCATGAACGT
>CAJQND010000254.1 GCA_905479595.1 uncultured Hyphomicrobiales bacterium | reverse complement strand
GCGACCGGATATGACGCATGTGTCTGGACTGATCTGCCTGCCAATTTTACAGAGCACTCCAGTCACGAGTTCACCATCGAAGCTGGAATAGCCTACCTCAAAACCTTACCGCCTGCATCGCTCGATGAAGCAAAGCGGTATATCGAGAATGCACCAGGCGAAACTATCACTCCATTGCGTAGTGCACTGGCAACGAATGCCTGGTGGCAATCCTTGCCGTTAACACATGAAGATGAGACCAGCGATGCGTCCTGAGATTCTCACGCCATTATTTGCGAGTGCCCGCCAGCTTCCCGGCGTCGGCCCCAAATTGATTAAAATGATAGCGCGCTTGATCGGCCTGCCGGAAACCGCCGATCACGAAGCCCGGGTTGTTGACCTGGTGTGGCATTTGCCAGCCAGCCTCATCGACCGCAGTTTGCGTCCCAAAATCGTCGATGCTCCAGATGGTCAGATAGTCACCCTTGAAGTCACCGTCGGCCAACACCGCCCACCACCGCCGCGCAATCGCCGGGTGCCGTATAAAGTAGATTGCACAGATGAAACGGGCACACTGACCCTGGTGTTTTTCAATGCACACAAGGATTATCTGACCCGCCAACTACCGGAGGGCGAAACCCGGTTTGTCAGCGGAAAGGTGGATTGGTTCAACAACGCTCCGCAAATTGTTCATCCCGACCACCTTCTCAGCGCTGATGAATTCGATGCCATGCCGCCAATTGAACCGGTTTACCCACTCACTGCCGGTTTATCTCCAAAGACATTGGTAAAAGCTATCCGCGCGGCAGTAGCCTTAGTGCCCGAACTCGCTGAATGGCAGGAACCCAACTGGCTGATAAAACAAAAATGGGTGGGGTTTACCGAAGCTTTGAATGCGGTTCACACGCCGGCAAGTGAAGATGACCTGAACCCACTTGCCCCGGCGCGTGCACGGCTTGCCTATGATGAATTGCTCGCCAACCAATTGGCATTGGCATTGGTGCGCCGGCAGATGAAACGTGCGACCGGCAGGACCCTGGCCGGAACGGGTGCGATTTGGCCCACAATTGTCAATGCCCTGCCGTTCAGTCTCACCACATCGCAAAACACCGCTATCGCAGAGATACTGGACGACATGGCCTCGGGTGATCGCATGCTTCGGCTCTTGCAAGGTGACGTCGGATCAGGGAAAACCGTGGTGGCCCTCGCCGCCCTCATCTCCGCTGTTGAATCTGGCACCCAAGGTGCATTTATGGTTCCAACGGAAATTCTGGCGCGCCAGCATTTAAAGACGCTGACCCAGATGTGCGACCAGGCTGGCATTACCGTCGCCATTCTCACCGGACGAGAAAAAGGCAAACCGCGCGAAGAAATTCTCAACGCACTTTCAACCGGTGAGATCGACATTCTCGTTGGCACCCACGCAATTTTTCAAGCCGGTGTTGAATTCAAAGACCTTGGCCTCGCGATAATTGATGAACAGCACCGCTTCGGTGTGCATCAGCGCCTCGCCATTCAAGCCAAGGCGGCAGGTCGCGCCGATGTACTGGTCATGACCGCAACACCCATACCGCGCACATTGGCGCTCACCCACTACGGCGATATGGAGGTATCTCGTTTGATCGGTAAACCTGCAGGTCGCCAGCCAGTCGATACGCGGGTGCTTCCTGGAGAAAAGCTCTCGGAAATCCTCCGGGCACTGCCCCGCGCTTTTGCGGCAGGTGCGAGGGTATACTGGGTTTGCCCGCTCGTTGAGGAAAACCACGACCTCCCATGGGCCGCAGCTGAAGAACGCCATCAGGCATTGGAAAAACTCTTTCCAGGTAAGACCGGCATTGTTCATGGACGCATGAAGGGTGTTGAGAAAGACGCTGTAATGGCTGCATTTCAGGCGGGTGAAATTTCCATCCTCATCGCCACCACTGTGATTGAGGTAGGTGTCGATGTGCCGGAAGCCACCATTATGGTGGTTGAGAACGCTGAACGCTTTGGTCTGTCGCAATTGCACCAGTTGCGGGGGCGGGTCGGGCGCGGAACGGGCAAATCATCTTGTTTGCTGGTTTATTCCAGCCCGCTAAGCGAAAATGCCAAGGCGCGATTGAAAATCATGCGCGAAACCGATGACGGGTTTATTATTGCAGAAGAGGATTTGCGATTGCGTGGTTCCGGTGAACTGCTCGGAACGCGCCAATCCGGCCTGCCGGAATTTCACCTGGCGGACCTCAGCGTCCATGGAGAATTGCTGGCGGCTGCACGCGATGATGCGGCCCTCATTTTATTGCAGGAGCCCAACCTCGACGGCAAGCGTGGCGATAGCTTGCGCACTTTATTGTATTTATTTGAGCGCGATGAGGCGATCCGGCTGCTGAGCGCAGGATAGCCTGCTATTCCGCTGCGTCCGGGGTCTTTTTCTTCTTCGACTTATTTTGGTTATTGATGATTTGGCGGGCAGTTTCCTCGGTGATTTGCGGTACCTGATTGGCGTTACCGGCGCCTTCTTTAAATTCAGGCACCACCAAACCGGCAGAAATCACAAGCTTAGCCGCCTCTTCCACAGACATATCCAGGCGGATCATATCTCGGGTCGGCACAAACAGTAAAAATCCAGAAGTTGGGTTCGGAGTAGTTGGCAAAAACACGCTGGCAAGATCGCCCACATTGGCCTTGTTTGGAATCTCGCCAGTTGTTTCGGTGGAAACAAAAGCCACCGCATAAATGCCCTTGCGGGGATACTCGATCAGGCACACGTCGCTGAATGAGTTCGAGCGCTGCGATAACACCGTTTCAAAAATCTGTTTCAAGGCAGAATACACATTCCGGACAACCGGCATGCGATTCAGCACGTTTTCCCAATACGATAAGATGGTACGGCCAAACAGATTTGCGGTGAGAGCACCAACCATAGTGATGCCCATAAGTGCTAGTAATAGTCCAACGCCGGGGACCGAAAACGGCAAATAGTTATCGGGGTTATAGTTTGATGGCACGTATGGTTTGATCCAGGTGTCAAACAGCGAGACAAACCACCAAGTCAGATAAATTGTTATACCAATTGGCGCAGCAACAACCAAGCCGGTAAAAAAATATGTCCTGACCCGATGCCAGAAGCCACGCTGTGGGAGCACCGTAGATAGTTTACTTGCGTGGTCTTTTGATTTTTTGGATTTCGGCATTTCTTCTTCTTATGCAAATGGCCCTGAACAGAATACAGTTCCCAGCGCTCATTTGTACCCTTATATAATGGAACGCTATAAAATTCCAACAGCGCAACAGAAAAATGCAAATTTACCGATACCAGGCTGGATAGCTTAACTGGCGCTATGGAGCGCAAACTATATGTCGCGCATACTGTATTTGGGGCTAGGATGGCTTTGTGTGGTTCTTGGGGTCATAGGAATTATCCTCCCCCTGCTTCCGACCACGCCTTTTCTATTGCTGGCCTTATGGGCGTTTGCACGCTCCTCGCCAGCCCTTGGCCATTGGCTTCGGACTCACCAAAGCTTTGGCAGTTATATTCAGGACTGGGATGAACACCGGATCGTACCGGTTAAGGCGAAACTTGCCGCTGTAACCATGATGAGTGTCAGTTTTCTTTGGCTTTCCCTGGGTACCAACGCCCCATGGTATGTCATCGCGGCCACCGGGGTCACGCTTTTCTGCGTTGCCACCTGGTTGGTGACAAGACCATCAAAACGTGCCCAGTGATCAATCGGTTAATTAACCCGAACCACGAAACATCCAATCCGCGAGCGCTTGAGGCTGCTGCACTTCTTTTGCGCAGCTGATTTTCCGTCAAACCCAGAGAGACGCACCCTCCAGTAAATGCCTTTCTTGCCAAGATCGGCGCGTTGGAAGACGGCCTGTTCTTTACCAAGGGCCTTTTTGTGGCGGCGTTTCAATTTGCTCCAGGTCGATTTGGCAGCGTCTTCGGTGCGTTGGGAATTTATTTGTACCAGCCAACCGGACACGCTCGGTGTTTCTGCGACCTTTTTAGGCATTTCCGGCACCACTGGGCTCAGCGATGCGACCCGCACCTTTTTCACCGGCTTTGCTGCAATAGCTGTTTTAGATGGCGTTTCAGGTGCTCTGCCTTGGGCAGCCGCTGGCGTAACAGTTACATTGTCGACCGGCTTTTTCACAAGTTTCGATGTATCGGGTGTTTTTGCAGGAACGGGCGGCGTTTCCCCTTCAAATCCAGGGAAGCGATATGTAAGTTTTGATGTATTGGCCGGAGCAACACCTGGCTGCGTATTGCCAACACTGGCAGTCGCAAGGTTTTCTGTATCAACCCTTATACCTTGCCGTGAAGCGGTCAGGTAAGATTTCGGCGGCATTGCCGGTTGCGGCAAACCATTTGCGTTCGGCGGCTGGTGTGGCTCGGTAACAATTTTGCTTTTGGCAATTTTTGGCAAACCACCTGATGCATTCGCAGTTGGTTTGCTGGAATGATATGGCTCACCCGCCAGCTCCGCATACCGTTGCAAAGCGGGCTTGAAACCAGGCTTGATGGACAGCACCTCAACCAGTGCCTTGCGTGCTTTGGCTGGTTCCTTCATGGCGTCATAGGTGACCGCAATGCCGTAATAGGGCAAATGCGCCGCCGGATAACCAAAGGTTTGTGCATTCTTGTAATCTTCCAACGCCAATGCATGGCGTCCGATGGACCGCATCACATTTGCCCTGCTGTAATAGGCGTGGGCAAACTTGGCGTTTAGAAACAAAGCGCTGGTAAAATCTTCGATGGATGCTGCTGGGCGTTTCGTTTTGCGATTAGCCAGCCCGCGATTGTACAAGGCAATAGCGCGCACCTTTGGACTCAACGCATCAAGCTTCAGCGCATTTCCATAATCGGCAATTGCTTGCTTGTGCTGGCGCAATTGCTGGTGCGCAAGCGCACGATTGAGATAGGCCATCGCCAAATTGTCGGTGGACGTTTTTTTGTCAGCAATAATTTTTGACAAATCATTGGCTGCATCTTGATATCGCCCTGCCTGCATGGATTTTGACCATGAAGCTTTGGCACTCACCGTAGTGGCGGTGCTGGCGGATTGAGAACTGGTCCCCGCAGAATGTGCCGGAACAATACCAGCCACGCTCCCGGCGGAGAGAGTGACTGCATACGCAACTAACGACGCGCTTATTACTTTACTAACCATCATGCAGCGGATTTTCGCTGCTCACGGTTAATGAACGCTAAAGCAAAGTAAGAATTATTTGTCCCAATTTGGGGCGATATTGCAAGGATTAGGTTACTGTTATTCGACGGTTACTGATTTGGCCAGGTTACGCGGTTGGTCAACATCGGTCCCAAGAAATACAGCCGCATGGTATGCCAGCAACTGCACTGGGATAGAGAATAACAGGGGATTGATGAACGGATGCGCAGCAGGCACCAGTACCTGATCGAACTGATCGTTACCATTTCCTGCGTCATTGCCAATCAGAATAATCTGACCACCACGTGCAGCGACCTCTTCCATGTTTGAAATGGTTTTTTCATAAAGTTCGTCGCGCGGAGCAACCACGACAACGGGTACTTTTTCGTCGATCAACGCTATCGGGCCGTGTTTCAACTCGCCAGCCGCATAACCTTCCGCGTGAATATAAGAAAGCTCTTTTAGCTTTAACGCACCTTCCAGCGCGATAGGGTAATTCACTCCCCTGCCGAGATATAGAACATCGCGCGCATTGGCCAGTTTATGGGCAATTTC
>CAJQND010000253.1 GCA_905479595.1 uncultured Hyphomicrobiales bacterium | reverse complement strand
AGACCATGACCAGTGGGCTGGATATCGGCACAATGTTTGGTGCAGGCGGGGTGGATACCTTTTTGGGGTTACCGCCATGCCTTGATGTGACAGGGTTTGACGCAAAGATCGCCGTGATCGGGGCACCAGGTGCCACACCCTATCCTTCGGTCGGTGCCTATTGTGCAACTGCACCAACTGCCATTCGTGCCGCGATGGCAGGATATGCCGCAAATCTTCACCACATGGATTTCGACCTTGGCGGCGAGATTTTCCCAGACGGATTGATCAGCGCGGTTGACTGCGGCGACATTCCCTATGACGAGACAAACCCACGTGCCAACCGCAAGCGCATCCGCGATACGATCTGCCATATTCTCGACAGGGACGGCACACCATTGGTTTTTGGTGGCGATGATTCCATCCCGACCCCGGTCATTCAGGCTTTTGAGGGCCGTGGCGACCTCACTATTTTGCAGATCGATGCCCACATCGATTGGCGCGATGAAGTTGACGGCGTGCAGATGGGGCTTTCAAGCACGATGCGGCGGGTATCTGAAACCCCGCACATTGCGGGCATTGTTCAGGTTGGAGCCCGCGCAATTGGATCCGCCCGGCCAAATGACTATCAGGACGCGCTGGATTGGGGCGTGAAATTCATCACCGCCCGCCAAGTGCATGAAACAGGTCTCGCCCAGGTTTTGGACCACATTCCGGCTGGCGGCCAAGTTTACATCGCGCTTGATGTGGATGCTTTAGATCCTTCTCTTGTGCCCGGTGTTATCGGTCCGGCTCCTGGCGGCCTGACCTATTGGCAGGTTGCAGGACTAATCAGTGCCGTCGCCGGAAAAGCCAGAATTGCCGGAGCCTCCCTGGTGGAATACCTGCCAGAACGCGATGTGAATGATATCGGGGCGCTCACAACCGCACGTATTGGCGTTAACATTATCGGACATTTAGCCCGTCAAACGGCCTGAACTGTAATTTTATAGAAAAATTTTGATATTTTTTATATTTTAATTACAGCATTTTAGGCTCTTTTTCCACCTAAATTCAAAAGATGAACAAGAGATGAACGCGGCATTCAGGCTGGGTTCGGCCTCGCCCTGTCATAGTCCAATCAACGTCAAGCAAACAAGCCAACACCCCGCCCCACAGAGGGCAAAATACAAGACAGGAAAGAGAGGCAAAAATGGCCGTATCAAAGATTTTTCTCGCAGCAACTCTGACTGTCGGACTGACAGCAGGCGCAATGGCTGCATTGGCCCCAAGCAACACCACAAGCCCAACAGCCTTACTTACCAGCGATGTCTCCCAACGCATGGCTGTTGTGCACAAAACTCCAGTTAATCCGTTTGACCGCGAAGTTATGGAAGACCGCTGCGGAACCTTTAAGTGCCAGGAAATCTAAACCTGGCGAAACAGTTACTCCGGGGATGTGGCTGCACCGCCATCACCGTCCGCCCCTCTCACGATGCCGGTTTAACCCGCATCTCCGGAGTTTCAGAGATTGAGCCCGGCACCCGCGATTGCGCGTTTGCCCTCCCGTCAAACCCGACGCACCGCCAAGCCGGGCTCACTTAAAAACTTTTTGAAGAGGCACACCAATGACCCGCAAAACATTTACAGCACTTGCCAGCATCATCGTTTTCACCACACTTTTGACCCAGGCGAACGCCGCAACACGAACCTTCTTTGCCCCGAATATGCATGGTGATCGAATTTCCGCCTGCATTGGCGAAGGTACGATTTGCGGCAAACCGGTTGCTGACCGGCTATGCACCGGGCGGGGTTTCACCCAAGCCCTTACCTACCGTCTTGATCGTTCTTTTGGCCAGGAAGCGCGCATGCGCACCATCGAAAACAAGTTGGCGGAAACCAATAAAATCCAACCTGCATTTGTTTTTGTGAAATGCTATTCCCCCAGCGTTTAGGCATCACTCGGGTGCCCCATGTTAACAAAACGGCTAAAAAACCAAATCAGGGGTAGCGACTCCGTGCTAGGTGCGCTAGAACCCGCCAAATTCAAGCGGTGTACTCGCAGCTCATGCCTAAAAGAAGCGACATTTCGTCCATCCTGATCATTGGAGCCGGGCCGATTGTTATCGGCCAGGCCTGTGAATTTGATTATTCCGGAACCCAAGCCTGCAAAGCCCTTAAACAGGAAGGCTACCGGATCATTCTGATCAATTCGAATCCGGCAACGATCATGACCGATCCTGATCTCGCTCACGCCACCTATATCGAGCCAATCACGCCCGAAGTCGTTGCCCGCGTCATCGAAAAAGAACGCCCGGATGCTCTGCTCCCCACTATGGGTGGCCAGACGGCACTGAACTGCGCACTTTCCTTGCGGAAAATGGGAGTGCTCGACAAGTTCGGCCTGGAAATGATTGGCGCTCGCGCTGAAGCAATTGACAAGGCAGAGGACCGCGACCTGTTCCGCACCGCGATGAACAAGATCGGCCTTAATACACCGCGCTCCGCATTTGTGAATAATTCCGAGCTTAAAGCCCGCTTCAAGGCTGAGCGCGCGGCGGGCATCGCAGCAATTGAAGATCAATTCAAGGACGCTGGCGCGCGCAAAACGGCGCTAAACGAATTTCGCCGCAGCTGGGAAGCAACCGAACTGCCCCGGCGCGAAGAATATCGCCTCACCGCCCAGCTACAGGCACTCAAAGCCTATGCAGTGACCAGTTTGCCGGCCATTGTGCGCCCTTCCTTTACCCTTGGTGGCCAAGGCGGCGGCATCGCATATACGCTTGAGGAACTTTACGAGCTTGTGTTGTCCGGCGTTGAAGCCTCCCCCACCGACGAGGTGCTTGTAGAAGAAAGCGTTCTCGGGTGGAAAGAATTCGAGATGGAAGTCGTTCGCGACAAGGATGACAACTGCATCATCATCTGCTCCATCGAAAATATCGATCCAATGGGTATTCACACCGGCGATTCAATCACCGTTGCACCTGCTCTGACCTTGACCGACAAGGAATATCAGATGATGCGCAACGCCTCGATTGCCGTTTTACGGGAAATCGGGGTAGAAACCGGTGGATCCAATGTGCAGTTCGCGGTGAACCCGGCAGATGGCCGCCTTGTGGTTATTGAAATGAACCCCCGGGTTTCACGTTCATCCGCGCTGGCATCAAAGGCTACCGGTTTTCCGATTGCCAAGATTGCCGCCAAGCTGGCCATTGGGTACACACTGGATGAGTTGGAAAACGACATTACAGGCGGTGCAACACCGGCCTCTTTTGAGCCCTCGATTGACTATGTGGTGACAAAAATTCCACGGTTTGCTTTCGAAAAGTTCGCAGGCACCGAACCGGTTCTCTCTACCGCCATGAAATCCGTCGGTGAAGTGATGGCCATCGGGCGCACCTTCAAAGAAAGCTTGCAAAAGGCGCTTCGCGGTCTTGAAACCGGGCTTACCGGGCTCGATGAAATCGAGATTGAAGGCTATGGCGATGAACCCGACGACAATAAAAATGCTATCCGGGCAGCCCTTGGTCGTCAAACACCAGATAGACTGCTGAAAGTTGCACAAGCCTTGCGTTACGGCACTTCGACCGAGCAGATACACGCCTCCTGCTTTATTGACCCGTGGTTCCTGCGCGAAATCGAAGAACTGGTTGCTACTGAGGAACGTGTGCGGGCCCATGGTCTGCCTCAAGATGCGTGGAACTTGCGGTCGCTTAAAGCAATGGGCTTTTCTGATGCCCGCCTGGCGCACCTGTCCGGTCAAGACGAGCACGCGGTCAGAGAATTGCGCCATAGCCTTGAAGTTGTGCCGGTTTACAAACGCATTGACACTTGCGCTGCAGAATTCGCTTCGCCGACGCCCTACATGTATTCCACTTACGAAACGGGCATCCCCGGCTCACCTGCAGATGAAGCACAGCCTTCTGGTCGCAAGAAGGTGATTATTCTTGGCGGCGGCCCAAATCGGATCGGTCAGGGCATTGAGTTCGATTATTGCTGTTGTCACGCGGCATTTGCCTTGGCTGAGGCCAAACCAGAAGCCTATGAATCGATCATGGTCAACTGCAACCCGGAAACGGTTTCAACCGATTATGACACCTCTGACCGGCTGTATTTTGAACCTCTGACCGCAGAAGACGTGCTCGAACTGATTTCGGTTGAAAAACAGGCCGGTACTTTGCATGGGGTGATTGTGCAATTTGGTGGTCAGACACCGCTGAAACTTGCCGAAGAGCTGGAAAGAATGGGTGTGCCCATTCTCGGCACCTCGCCAGACGCAATCGATCTGGCAGAAGACCGCGACCGGTTTAAGGCGCTGCTGGACGAACTGGGCCTGACCCAACCGGAAAACGGCATTGCATCTTCGGGTGAAGAAGCCATCGAAATTGCCGAAACAATTGGATATCCGGTGGTTATCCGGCCATCCTATGTGCTTGGCGGGCGCGCTATGGAAATCGTTGCGGATCGTCAGCAGCTCAAGCGCTACATCAACGAAGCAGTGGTTGTTTCCGGCTCCAGCCCGGTGCTGATCGACACCTATGTGCGCAATGCGGTTGAAGTCGATGTTGACGCTCTGTGCGATGGCAAGGACGTGTTCGTTGCCGGCATTATGGAACACATTGAAGAAGCTGGTGTACATTCCGGCGACAGCGCCTGCTCTTTGCCACCACGCTCGCTGGACGCAGAAATGCGCGCTGAACTGGAACGCCAGACCTGCAAACTTGCGCTCGCGCTCAATGTTGTCGGGTTGATGAATGTTCAGTACGCCATCAAGGATGGCATAATCTATGTGCTCGAAGTCAATCCACGGGCCTCGCGCACGGTACCATTTGTGGCCAAGGTAATTGGTCTGCCGGTGGCAAAAATTGCCGCGCGCGTTATGGCGGGCGAAAGCCTCGCCAGCTTCAACTTGAAGCAGCGCCAGTTTGACCATATCGCCGTCAAGGAAGCCGTCTTTCCGTTTGACCGCTTCCCTGGCGTTGACACCGTGCTGGGCCCTGAGATGCGCTCGACCGGTGAGGTCATGGGCATCGATAAGGATTTTGCCATCGCCTTTGCAAAAAGCCAGCTTGGCGCTGGATCGAAGGTTCCGGTCGAAGGCACAGCTTTCGTTTCTGTGAAAGACGCGGATAAGCCACGCTTTCTGGAAACTGCGCAAACGCTCATAAAGGCAGGCTTTACAGTCATCGCGACCAGTGGCACAAAACGCTTCCTCGACGAGAACGGCGTTGCTTGCGAAAAGGTCAATAAGGTGCTTGAAGGCCGTCCCCATATTGTCGACGCGATAACGAATGGCGAAGTGCAATTGGTGATCAACACCACGGAAGGCCAGGCTGCTCTTGCGGACTCAAAATCGATCCGCCGCTCGGCACTGGTAAACAAAATTCCATACTACACCACAATCGCAGGTGCGGCGGCAGCAGCAGATGCAATTGTGGCCTACAAGGCAGGAACCCTTGAAGTCGCGCCGCTGCAAAACTATGTGGGAACCGGCGTCACAATTTAGCCGATGACCTGCGTAAAATGAATTTCCGTATAGACTCTTGCGAATTTTTAATTTTTTTCGCATATTTGCAGGTCGCGAACGTGACATTAACGTAAATTCACAGGTGAAGAACCGGTCGGCCTCACTGCACCGGACAGAACCCAAGTGACAGAATTTGGATATAGTAGAGACGATGGATAAAGTGCCAATGACATTGGCGGGTCATACCGCCATCCAGGACGAGGTCAAGACGCGCAAGACCGAAGAACGCCAGCGCATCATCAAGGCGATCTCGGAAGCGCGAGAGCATGGCGATTTATCGGAAAACGCCGAATACCATGCCGCCAAAGAACAACAAGGTCTGAACGAGGCACGTGTTGCCGAGCTTGAAGACATGTTATCACGCGCCGATGTGATTGATGTCAGTGAACTTTCCGGTGATACCGTGAAGTTTGGTGCCTATGTCACTCTGGTCGACGAGGACACCGATGTTGAAGCAGATTACCGCATCGTTGGTGAGTTTGAGGCCGATGTGAAAAAGGGCCTGCTATCCATTACCTCGCCTATCGCGCGCGCGCTCATCAGCAAATCTGTCGGCGACACTGTGGAAGTCAACACTCCCGGCGGCGGCAAATCCTATGAGATTTTAAAAATCGCTTACGGCAAGTAACCCGCAAAACAATGCGACTATTAAAATGGTGTGGTGGAGATTGTTCTGCCACACCAATTTTTTTGTTGATTGTTGATGGTTTTTCTCCTGAATAGAGGCAGAATAAAAATTTGCGTTGTTTTCGCATTCTCGATCATGCGTGCGCACAACAAGCTGGGAGACCGACCAAATGACCATAATTTCTTCGACGATAAAGGCTGGCGCACTGGCAACTGCGATTGTTTCACTTTCTTGCCTGCCAGGCTTCGCACAAAATCAAAAAGACGAAAAAGTCGATCTCTCAGCACTTGCGTGCAAAACGGTCATGACTCTTTCCGGCACTGACCGCGACACGACGATTTCGTTTATTCACGGTTACCTGGCGGGGAAACAAGGCAAAAACGAAGTTGACCTCGCAGCACTGACTGAGGCCACTGAAGCCTTTATCGACAAATGCCTGGACGCCCCGAAAGCTGGCGCTGTCGCCACCATGCAGGCCTTGGTAAAATAAGCCCTGTTGCTCTCATTTTGAGGCTTCCGGGAGGTTTCCAATGTGTACTCGCCTGTTTGCACGCTTGATATGTCTATGCGTACCCCTGACCCTAAACCTTGAGGACGAGCTTGCCGTTGTTGCCGCCGGAGAATAGCTCGTTCAAAACATCTGGATAAGCATGAACACCGCCTTCGCGCACGTCCTGGCGGAACTTGATCAAGCCTTTCTCATTCCACTCCGAAAGCGCTTTGATTGCTTCTGGATAGCGGTCGAAAAAGTCGAACACAATGAAACCGCGCATGGTCAACCGGTTGACCAGAACAAACCGCAGGTTTTTTGGGCCATCCGGTGCGCTGGTTGCATTGTAGGCTGAGATCATGCCGCAGACTGGAATGCGGCCAAATGTATTCATGTGGCTGAGTGCTGCATCAAAAATTGTTCCGCCCACATTTTCGAAATACACATCCACACCATTGGGGCAATGCTCTTTTATTCCAGCAAACACATCATCATTCTTGTAGTCGATGCATGCATCGAACCCCAGTTCATCGGTTACATAAGCGCATTTTTCTGCACCACCCGCGATGCCAACAACCCGGCACCCTTTGATTTTGGCGATCTGGCCCACGATGGAACCAACAGCACCAGAGGCGGCGGAAACGAGAACAGTTTCACCTTCTTTCGGCTGGCCGATTTCAAGGAGCCCGAAATAGGCGGTGATGCCGGGCATTCCGAGCCCGCCCAGCCAGTCGGCGAGGCTCGCCGATGATGTATCGATGGCGGTGATCGATTGGCCATCTGAAACTGCATATTCCTGCACACCAAGCAGGCCGGTTACCATGTCACCTTCTTTGAATCTGGGGTGTTTCGAAGCGATCACGGTGCCGCCTGCGAGCGCGCGCATGACCTCACCAATGCCAACTGGCGGCACATAGGATTTGCCTTCGTTCATCCAGCCGCGCATGGCGGGATCGATCGAGATCATCTCTACTTTGACAACAAACTCACCATCATTTGGCTCCGGGACCGGGCCTTGGGAAATTTCAAAATTATCCCGGGTCACCAATCCTTTGGGGCGTGCAGCGAGTTTTAACATTGTGTTGGTCGTCATGAAGGGCTCCAGTTTTTGGACAATTGATATGAGCTTTTATCTGTTCTTACGCGGTTTCCCAAGGTGCTGCTAAAAATTTTCGTAAAATTTTGCTTTGCCCCCATCTCCATCTGCGCTACCCACGGGGTTCAGCCCTAGGGGATAGTTGTTTCAGGAGTTACGCAAAATGGATGATGGTCCTTCCAACCCGTCAAAACTGCAGGCTGGTGTGGTTCCGGTCACGCCGCTGCAGCAAAATTGTACCATTGTCTGGGACCGGGTATCCCTTGAAGGCGCAGTAATTGATCCAGGCGGTGATGTGGATAACATCATGGCTGCCCTCGATAAATGCGGGGCCGATATCAAGAAAATTGTGCTTACCCATGGTCATATTGACCACGCAGGCGGGGCGAGCCTTTTGCGCGAAAAACTTGGCGTGCAGATTGAAGGCCCCCACGAGGAAGACCGCTTTCTGCTGGAGAGCCTGGAGCAGACCGGTGCGGAGTACGGCATTACCGATGCCCGCAACGTGGAGCCGGACAAATGGATGGTACATGGCGATGTTCTCACCATGGCGGGGTGTGACTGGCAGGTTCTCCATTGCCCAGGCCACAGTCCTGGGTCGCTGGTGTACTACCAGAAAGAAGCAAGCATTGCCCTGGTTGGCGATGTGGTTTTCCGCGGGTCCATCGGGCGCACTGATCTGCCGCGCGGCAACCATCAGGACCTGTTGGATGCGATCCGCGACCACCTGCTGCCATTAGGCGATGATGTGGGCTTTTTGTGCGGTCACGGGCCCGGGTCCACTCTTGGTCACGAGCGCAAGACCAACCCGTTCCTGAAGGGGCTCTCTTGAGCCTTATGGCATAAAGCCTTTCGCCCCTTCAAAATTGGTGCCCTCAAAATCAGCGCCATCGAGAATTGCGTTGGTAAGGTCGGCACCACCGAATTTTGCAAAACTGACATCGGCACCAGCGAGGTCCACCTTCACCATGTCTGCGTTTGAATAATCAACATGAACACTGTCAGTGCCTGACAGGTCTGCATCATGAAGATTTGCCCCGGCGAAAATGGCATAGCTCAAATCCGCCCCTGCCAGATCGCCATCCTTCAGCATGACCTTTGAGAAATTCGCTTTTTTCAACGATGCGCCATTTAGTTTTACCCCGGTCAGGTCTGCTCCCGTCAGATTGGCGTTTTCAAAGTTGGCCCCGACGAGATTTGCGCCAGCGAGCTTTACCCCTTGCAGGTCTTTTCCAGCGAGATCGACACCGGCTAGGTTGCAATCAACACAAGCCCTTGTTTCCAGCAGTTGTGTTTCAAATTTTTTATCGTGACCAAACGCAGGTGCCCCCGCCAACACGATGGCCACGCCCAGTCCGCCTGCTATCGCCACATGTTTCATTTTTCGACCTCTTTCGCTCAAATTTTTGCGCTCAATGTGAAATAAGCCTTTGGCAGGGAATTGCCAAGCGTTTATGATTTCGCTTTGCGGAATACGGGTTGGAAACTGGAAATGACGGACGGCGCGACGACGACTTTTTTGGTGCCGGAGTTTATGGCCGTCACCGCCGGGATCATTGTATTTTTGTTGGGTATGCGCATTAACAAGCGCATCGGCTTTCTGCGCCGCTACAACATTCCCGAACCGGTAACCGGCGGGTTGCTGGCCGCCGGGGCGGCGTTGGTGGCCTATGTGGTATTTGGTCTTGAGATCAAATTCGAACTCGGCGCGCGTGATGCCATGTTGGTTTATTTCTTCACCGCTATCGGCCTGAATGCACGCATTAGCGATTTGCTTACGGGCGGACGGCCCCTGGCAATCATGCTTGTTCTCACATTGGGCTTCATTGTGGTGCAGGACGGGGTGGGTATTCTCGCCGCCACAAGCCTTGGCCAACCAGCCGCAATGGGCATTTTGGCGGGGTCTGCCTCGTTGATTGGCGGGCACGGCACAGCGATTGCCTGGGCACCTGAAATCGCGGCATCACATAATTTGCCCAACGCGCTGGAAATTGGAATGGCCTGCGCAACGCTTGGGCTGGTGATTGCCAGCCTGATCGGCGGGCCGATCGCGCAGTACCTGATTTCGCACAACAATCTTTCCTCGACAGCCCAAGACGATGAACCGGTTGTTGGCCTGCCTCATGATGATGAGGACAATGACGGGATCAACCATGTCAACCTCATGGTGGCGATTCTGGTGCTGCACATCGCCATCATAATCGGGTATGCGGCGAATGAAGCGCTGCTGGCGGCTGGCTTCAAACTGCCCCTGTTCGTCACCTGCCTGCTTAGCGCCATTGTATTGTCCAACACAGTGCCGCGGTTTCTGCCCCATATCCGCTGGCCGGCGCGCACTCGCGCCCTGGCGCTTTTGTCGGATTTCACGTTGTCATTGTTTCTCGCCATGTCGTTGATGAGCATGCAGCTGTGGACCATTGCCGGGCTTGCCGGGCCGTTGCTGGTTATTCTGACCCTGCAAACCCTGGCGGCTGTGGCGTTTATCTTTTTTGTCTTGTTTCCGCTCATGGGCAGGGATTACCAGGCGGCGGTGCTCAGCGCCGGGTTCGGCGGTTTTGCCATGGGCGCAACCCCCACGGCCATCGCCAATATGACGGCCGTCACCAAATCCCACGGCCCGGCCCCCATGGCCTTCATTATTCTGCCCCTGGTCTCGGCATTCTTCGTCGATATTACAAATGCAGTCGTGATCAAGGCACTGCTGGACTGGCTGGCTTAGGGGGTGGGGGAACCGTAAAGCCGATAATTTTATCGTACTACCCGCAGAACAACAACATGCTTTGTGCAAAGTGACGCCCTTAGCATTTCCAGACCGCTCTCATAGGTTTTGACTGCAAAATCATCATCGAATTTTGTTTGCGTGAAGTAAGCTTTTGAAAATGAACACAGCCTCATCGGGATCAAAAGATGCCAAGGCTATGGAAAATTCTTGAACAACCTTACACGCGGCTTCTGGTGCCATGTTGGAAACCGTCTCAAGTTTGGATAGGTTTACCGTGGCAAAACCTTTCTCGACGTACACGTCAATTATTTTTTGGAGAATTCCTTCGATACCAGCAAATTTTTGGAGCTTCTCGGGAGAGTTAAGGGCACTCTCGAGTATTTCTGTTTTGATCTCAATTTCAGATTTAATGAAATCGCTGGGTAAATCTTTAATATGAGACCTCTGCATAAGGCCCGCTATGGCATGGGATTTCAATTGAAAACCGAATTGGCGCGATATTTTGCCCCGCCTCAGCGGTTATTCGGTGATTTTAACC
>CAJQND010000252.1 GCA_905479595.1 uncultured Hyphomicrobiales bacterium | reverse complement strand
TGGAATTTACTTCCGCAACCTGGTCCTGATGACATTAGTTGCAGGTGGGCTTCACTTGTATTTCTATACCTTCACCAAACAGGGCCAGAGATTGAAATTTGATGCGCGCCCGTTGATGAAGAACGGTCGTCAATTCACCCTTGGTGGACAGATACGAGACAACATGTTTTGGACGCTGGGAAGTGGCGTATTTTTCTGGACCGCTTATGAGGTGCTGATGTTCTGGGCCATGGGTAATGGCTACGCGCCGGTGCTCACCTGGCTGGCGAACCCGGTTTGGTTCGTGGCGCTTTTTTTCCTAATTCCGGTCTGGGAGAGTTTTTATTTCAACTGGATACATCGGTTTTTGCATGTTCCGGTGCTCTACAAACACGTGCATTCCCTGCACCATCGCAACATCAATGTGGGGCCATGGTCAGGGATGTCCATGCATCCGGTTGAACACCTGATTTTCCTGGGGTCGGTTTTAATTCATTGGATCGTAGCTGCGCATCCGGTACATATCCTCTATCACATGCAATATTATGTGCTTACCGCGGCAACGACCCACACCGGGTTTGAAGGATTAATTGTCAAGGACGAGAATCGCCTGAAACTCGGGACGTTCCACCACCAGATGCACCACCGCTATTTTGAATGCAATTATGGCTCGCTCGAAATTCCTTGGGACAAGTTTTTCGGTTCATTCCACGATGGTACGCAGGTTGCGAACGAACGGATGAAAGAGCGGCGGAAACGGATCATGGGGGCTTGAGATGCAGGTGAACCGGCGTTCAAATGCCACGCGGGTTTTGCGTTTTGCTCCGTCTACATACTACGGTTAGAACCAATTGCATTGATATGGAACCACAGCGAAATGAAACCCTCTACACAAGGAGTTAACCGACGTGTCTATTAGCACAAAAATCGTTGATGACTTTGTCGCCAATGGCGTCGATTTTGTCACAACGGTACCCTGCAAGCAGCTGGCAGGTGTTATTGAAGAAGTCGAATCCCGCGATGCGATTTATCACATACCGGCCAATAAAGAAGACGAAGGCATGGGCCTGTGCGCTGGCGCGTTCATGGGCGGTAGCCGGCCTGCGATCATCATGCAGAACACGGCCATTGGGGTGACGGTCAATACGCTGGTCACACTAACGCAATTTTACCGAATGCCTCTGCCGATGCTTATCAGCTATCGTGGCGAATTGAAGGAACCTGTGGCCTGTCAGGTTGAAATGGCTGTGCACACAAAAGCGCTGCTAAACCAACTCAATATTCCAACCTACCACTTCCACAAACAGGAAGACGCGAATGAGTTGGATGCGATCCTTAAATATACCTTTATGTGTAACAAACCAGTCGCAATCTTGACCGACGCGACATTCTGGGGAGGCTACTAATATGATCCGCTCTGAAGTTTTGCGTGAAATTGCACCGATCCTGCGGGATCGACTTGTTGTGTGCAACATCGGTCTGCCCAGCCAGGAACTGCATTTGATCGACGACCAGCCCAGCAATTTTTACATGCTTGGCACTATGGGGCTATCTTCTTCGATTGGTCTGGGGGTTGCGCTGGCACAGGACAAAACTGTTATCTCAATTGATGGCGATGGTTCCGTACTGACCAATTTTGGTACTTTGCCAACTATTGCCAACAATGTTGCTGACAACTTTATCTTGTTGATTATCGACAACGGTTCTTACGGCTCTACCGGTGACCAACCTACTTACGCAGGCATGAAAACCTCGCTCGCAGCAGTGGCCAAGGCATGTGGCTGTGAAAACGTGGTTGAATGTCAGGCCAAAGATACTGCTGAGGTGTTGCAGGCAGCGGTCGACTCCAAAAAGATGACGATCATTGTGTGCAAATGTGAAAGCGGCAATATCAAGGTGCCCGTTATCACTAAAGACCCCGTGGTTATCCGTGATCGCTTCATGACGGCTGTTCAAAGCTAATCGTCGTAAATTGATGTTCGGAGTAACTCAAATTCATTCATATGAAGATGCGCGGGCTTTGGCCCGCAAGTATCTGCCTTGGATGGTTTTTGACTATATCGACGGGGCAGCCGGGGAGGGGATTGGCGAAGCAATGAACCTTTCCGCCTTGCGTGATAT
This sequence comes from uncultured Hyphomicrobiales bacterium, assembly GCA_905479595.1. Lineage (GTDB taxonomy): Bacteria > Pseudomonadota > Alphaproteobacteria > Rhizobiales > CAJQND01 > CAJQND01. The sequence goes on along the minus strand of CAJQND010000252.1, from coordinate 3,239 downwards.
ATGCCTGCAACCTCGAGTGCTGGTAAACGTCAAAGAACGAAATTTAGGGGTAAGGGTTTTTGAACATGTTGGAAAAATACCATTTGGCATAAGTCCAATGGGTATGTGCAATTTGTCTCGCCCTGGTGGCGATCTGATGCTGGCGCGAATGGCAGCTAAGAACAAGATACCGGTGGGGGTTTCTACCGTCGCTTCCACTTCGCTCGAAAAGATGATCGAAATGGCGGATGGGCACGCCTGGTTCCAGCTGTATTTTAGCGGCGATGGCTCGGGTACAACAAAGCTGGTCGAACGCGCAAAGGCCGCCGGTTATCGCACACTGATCATGACACTCGACGTACCTGAAGTGGGCCGCCGCCCACGCGAACTGCGCCGCGGGTTCAAAATGCCTTTTCAGATAGGACCGTTGCAGTTTGCCGATTTTGCGCTGCACCCAAGGTGGTCTGTGTCCAGCCTTGTTCACGGTAAGCCGCGTTTGGCGAACTTCACCGAAGCCGGGTTTGAATTTGACCGCACCGAAAGTCGCGCCGCTGCGGATTGGAGTTTTTTTGATCGCCTGCGCGACCAGTGGGACGGTAATCTGGTTGCTAAAGGTGTCACCTCAATCGAGGACGCCATCAGCTTGAAAGCAGCTGGAGTAGATGCCATCCAGGTTTCAACCCACGGGGGACGCCAGCTTGATAGTGCCCGACCACCCATTCTCGCGTTGCGCGATATCCGGCAAGCCGTCGGCAACAGCTTGCCGTTATTCTACGATACGGGCCTTAGATCAGGCGAAGATGTTGTTAAAGCCTACGCGATGGGTGCAGATTTTGTATTCTTCGGTCGCGCAATGCAGTTTGCTATCGCTGCTGGAGGAGAGGCCAGCCTCGCGCAATATTGCGATCTTGTTGCGAAAGATATCAGTTTGACACTCGCTCAAATAGGCAAGACCGATATGAGTGGGCTTGCTCAATCGCTGGTTCAGCCAAAAGCTAGACCGACACCGATTTGATAAGAGTTCCAATGTAATCTTTGGTGCTTTGGTCCCAATCAGCTGGGTTTTCTTTGTGGGCAACCTGCGCGTGAAGTTCAATCAGCTTCCAGACTTCAGCCTCAGTCTCCGCAACGACGCTGGCCGGACAAGCTTCCATCCCCTCACAATCCCTGCATGCATATGAATAGGCGCTGGACATTTTGTTCCCTCCCTTTTGCAGTTGAGCATATCATTTTTTGTAAAAACCTTCAAATCAGGTCAAGACTGACGAACGGGTGCAGGAAAAATAGTTGCAGTATAGTGCACCTTGGGCAGTTGCCTTTGCGGCAACATTGCCAATCTCACCAATGCATCAAATCAGAGATTATCTCGAGGTGTGGTGCCTGGATTTTATACCCGCGATGAGCGTCCCGACGAGCGCGATTAGGCACCCAATGCTGACGTCATAGAGACGCTCCAGGACGAGTGTGAACGGCGGCACAGAACTTTCCACCGCGAGCTCAACAACGAGGATCACGAACACGGTGAATGCCATGTACCCCAGCGCAGCATTTAGCGCGAAACCGAGGCGGCCAAAAGCAGCAACGATGGCGGCGAACGCAATCTGCGCCAGCATGTAGTTACTTGATAGCTGTGCGAGCAAGGTGGCGACAGGTACGCCAGCGATCGTGCCGACCATGTAACGAACCACCTGTTTCAAGCTCACCATGCCTTCAGGCCGCATTACCATGATGACCGCAAACGTCGCCCAATCAGGGTTGTGAACGCCGAGCTTCTGGGCGACGAACAGTGAGAACGCGCACGCGCCTGCGTAGCAAATCGCAAACCACAATCCAGCCTCTGCGCTCTGAAATGCCCGCCGGACCCCAACGGTCCAATCCATGAATTCCTCATCGGGGGGGATGTCGTGTATCTTCCAGATTGCGTAGGCGACGCCCATCGCGCACGCCCCGCCGACGAACACTGCTGCAACTGCAACTGGATCGGTGACCTGCATGCCGACACCTGCGGCAGTCGCCAGAGCTGCGAAACGCGCCACTGTCGCTATCGCGGGATGTGAGTTGCTCACCCAACCGGCGATGAATGCCGAAGTAAGGATGAGAGCTTCGTCCCACAGAGACGTCCCGCCGTATTTGTCGCCGACAAAACCGCCAACCAGTATGGCGATTGTTGTCAGGGTCATCGTGCCGATACGCTCGCGCCGCGTCCGGCCAATGTCGCTAAGCGATACAAACAACGCTGTTGCGCCTGCTACAACGGCTGCACTGCGATGCCCTGCGAGGGCGAAGCCGAGAAGTGGCACTCCTACCGCGATCGCCGCTCGCGCGAACAGGAGCGCCGAGACCTGAGATGTGTCAATGCGGAATAGATCGCGATACCAGTTTGCGTTAGCCATATGTAGACCGAGATTTAAAAGTCGAGCCGTCAGCGGCAGTAAACCGCCAACCCCGATGTATAGAGAAGACGTCGCTATCTTAACTGGGTGTGTCCACCGTGAACAACGTTTCTATTTCCGAGTATGAAGTATTAATATGAATTATAAATATTTTTTGGTTTTTTATATTCGAGAAATTCTAAATTTCTTAGGATTTTGTAATGATAAATAAAACATATTTATTTTTTTACTCTTTTTTTGTTCGTCATAACCTCAGTTGAACTGATGTTCGTTTGTGAAGTCGATTGACGTGTGCAGCTTTTGTTTTCACGACGGCTCAGTCATCAGGAGAATTCGAAATGTTCGCACGCGTTACAACATATAAAGCTGATTCCCAGAAGCTTGAAGAAATGGCTGCTGAGATCGAAGGTTTGAAGCAGCAAATCAAATCTATTCCTGGTGTCGTCGATATTTATTCGGCTTGGCAATCCAATGGAGACGGAATGAGTATGGCAATCTACGAAAATCAAACAGCGGCAGAAGCTTCTGCGTCGCAAGTTAAGGCGATTTGGGCTGATTTGAGCGAGTATCTTATCGCCGCCCCTGAGATCTCAACATATGAAAATGTAAAACACCTGACCGGATAAACAAGCCATGCAGTTCTCGGCGTTTGATTAGGGACACATCAAGAACGGCCTATCAGGCTCGAACAACTAGATCTCGAAGCTTTGCCATGATTTCAGACAGTAACGAACTGCGTTGGCTGCTGGCCTTACCAAATCATTTGAAGTGACTGCTATGGATTTTAGTCTTGCCAGCTGGTTCAAACTCCGCCCGGCAGGCAGGTGAAAGCTTGCTCTTGTTCGCTTTCAAGCACGCTTCAATCTT
>CAJQND010000251.1 GCA_905479595.1 uncultured Hyphomicrobiales bacterium | reverse complement strand
ACAGTATAAAATTTACTTTGAAGCATCATTCTGATCATCGCGCGCGCGTTTGCGCACAATGAACAACTTGGGGTTCATTCGCGCATCACCGTCCATGCTAACAAGAGAAATAGTAGTGCGGCGGTTTTCACCGTCAACCACAACCCATTCTTTCAGGGTCTTTTTCTTGTTGTCATAGACAAGGGTGAGCTTGCCCGGAACCGCCTTGTTCTTGTCTGCCAGCGTTACGGTGATTGTATTTCCATCACGATCCACTTTGAGAATTCGGGCGTGTTTGCGCAAATTGACCTTGTTGGACAAGATCAGGTTCAATGGCGTTGCCGAAAGCGGGTAATGGTCCATGCGGTTGTTTTTGCGGTTTTTGATCACAACCCAGGTGCCATCTGAAACAATCAGGAACGGGTTGGGCTTTAAATAATCAAAACGCAGCTTGCCAGGTTTCGAAATGTAGAACATGCCCCTGGAAATACCGCCACGCGGGCCAATCTGCAGGAACTCGCCTGTCATGGTTTTGTAGCGGTTAAAAAACTTTGAAACCTGGTCAATGTCTTTGGTGTTCTGTGCTGACAAGGCCGCAGCACTGGCTGGCGGAGCCATGGATGTCAGTATGCAGGCGCTGGCTAAAAGCGAGGTGGCAATAAATGCCGAACTTAGTGTTTTTGCGAAAAGTCTCATCAATGTCCTCGCGTCACGAAAAAGATTACACATGTTTGCTGGTTAATTCCGTCAGAATTGCGGCCCAGATAGATCAGAAATCGTGTTCCGGAATTGTTTCATCTGCACCGCCAACAAGAATATCACGTTTACCAGCATGATTCGCAGGTCCGATTACACCTTCCTGCTCCATCTTTTCAATCAGCGTTGCTGCCCGGTTATAACCGATCTGCAGACGGCGCTGGATATAGCTGGTGGAAGCTTTCTTGTCGCGGATAACAATGGCAACAGCTTTATCATAAAGCTCGTCACCTGTGCCTTCCGGCATCATGCCCGGAATGTCACCATCAGCGCCGTCAACTTCCTCCGTCACCGCTTCAACATATTGCGGCGCGCCCTGGGCTTTTAAATGTTTGACGATTTCTTCCACTTCTTCATCGGCAACAAACGCGCCGTGGAGACGTGAGATGCGTCCGCCGCCAGCCATGTAGAGCATGTCGCCCATGCCGAGCAGCTGTTCAGCGCCCATTTCACCTAGGATAGTGCGTGAATCAATTTTTGATGTGACCTGGAATGAAATCCGTGTCGGGAAGTTGGCCTTGATCGTACCGGTGATCACATCTACCGAAGGCCGCTGTGTGGCCATCACCACATGAATGCCTGCCGCGCGGGCCATCTGGGCGAGCCGTTGTACGGCGCCTTCAATGTCCTTGCCTGCGACCATCATGAGGTCAGCCATTTCATCGATGATAACGACGATATACGGCAGCGCTTCGAGGGACATCTCCTCTTGCTCGTAGATAGGCTCTCCGGTTTCGGGGTTGTAGCCGGTCTGGACCGTGCGCGTGAGGACTTCGCCCTTTTTTGCGGCTTGTTCGACGCGCTGGTTGAAACCATCAATATTGCGGACGCCAACTTTTGACATTTTACGGTAGCGGTCTTCCATTTCCCGGACTGCCCATTTCAGTGACACAACCGCTTTCTTGGGGTCGGTCACCACTGGCGCGAGCAGGTGTGGAATGCCTTCGTAGACCGACAGTTCAAGCATTTTGGGATCGATCATGATGAGCTTGCACTTGTCTGGTGGCAGCCGGTAGAGCAGAGACAGAATCATTGTATTGATGCCCACTGATTTACCTGATCCGGTGGTGCCTGCGATCAGCAAGTGCGGCATGCGCGCAAGGTCAGCAAAGATTGGCTCACCACCAATGTTCTTGCCCAGTGCGATGTTAAGCGAATGCTTTGACTTTTCAAATGGCTCGGAAGCCAGCAGTTCGCGCAAGAACACGGTTTCACGTTTGGTATTGGGCAGTTCGATGCCAATGGCATTGCGCCCTGGCACAACGGCTACACGGGCAGAAATGGCGCTCATGGAGCGGGCTATATCATCCGCCAGGCCGATAACCCGGGAGGATTTGATACCAGGTGCGGGTTCGAGTTCATACAAGGTAACAACAGGCCCTGGCCGGACATTGATAATCTCACCACGGATACCGAAATCATCCAGCACCCCTTCAAGTAACCGGGCATTTGCTTCCAGCACTTCTTCCGATAGCTCCGCCGAGCGGTTGATCCGCGATGGCTCGGAAAGCAAGGTGAGAGGCGGAAGCTGGAACGCCTGGTTCTTTTTTGCAAGCCTCCGGCGGCTTTCTTGTTTGATGCGCGTTCCCTGACGCGGTGGAGGAGCGGCGGCAGTGACCCTGTTTGTTTGATCTATTTCCTCACCAAAACTCTCATCGGTCGAAGTGTCGATGTAGTCATCAAACGGAGGCTCTTCTTCCTGCGCGGCAGGTGCTACGCGGGTTAAGGTCGGTAGTGGCGGCAACGAGGCTTCGGCAAACACCGGCTCGCGGCGCACTTCAGGGCCATTATTGATTTCCTCTGGTTCTGCCTCATCGGCAGACCAGAATTTACTGCGTTGAATGAAGGACGGGCGCGGTTCCTCAATCTCAGGGTTTGCGCGGGCGCTGTTGCGTGCTGCGAACAGTTTTGCCAGGCGTGTCTTGCCAAGCAGGAAGAAATGAGAGGTCGCGCCAAAAATCTTGGCGCTGAACCGGTGGCCGCGTTCGCCGAAAATCCGGCCAAAGGCGTGGGTTTCTTCTGCGGAAATGGCGCATGCGTAAAACAGCGCCCATACACCCGCAACACCGTACACGAGGAATGTAATCGTATGGGCAATGCCGCTGCCTGCCAACAAGTTCAACGGTGCGACCAATGGCATGATGGCGAGGTCACCTGTTACCCCGCCGAGCCCTGAGGGCAATGCCCAACCGGAAGGCGAAGGCAGGCAAGCTAGTGCACCGGCGCATAACGCGGTGCCGCCCAACCAAGCGCCAAGGCGTGAAAGTGGCGCGCTAATGTTACCGTGGCCAATCCAACGGCACGCCCAGGCGATCAGCGGCGCAATGAACGCAATAACCCCAAGACCGGCCCCTTGCATGAGAAGGTCAGCGACAACTGCGCCCGGCACGCCGAGCAAGTTTGCTGGTTCCTTGTCTACTGCGTAAGACAAGCTTGGATCCCCGGCAGACCAGGTTGCCAAAGCCACGACCACAAGGCCGGTCAGGACCAATAAACTCAACCCCACCAATTCAGAGGCGCGATTGCGGAAAAACCGCGTCATCGCGGCAGGGATTGCAGAATCGTCGGTGTTAACCGGGGCAGGCCGGGCCATTCGTTCACTCGCTCTTTACGGCGGTCATTGACCTGAAATGCAGGAAAATGACGGCATTACAATATGTTAGAGAACGCTAGCCGGGTTATGGTTAAATCCCGGTTAAGGAACGTCACTTGTCCACGAAAAAGCCCCGGATACCGATATGTATCCGGGGCTGAATTGTTGGGTGAGACCCTTGGAAGATCAGTGCCGGGTCATATCTGCTTCCGGCGCAGATGAGATGTGATGAATGGCAAGGTCAGCACCGATATGCTCTTCCTCTTCTGTAAGGCGGATACCCATAGTGGATTTAAGCGCACCATAGACAATAAAACCTGCTGCGAGCGCGTAGCCTGCGCCCAATACACTGCCCACCAACTGGGCGGAGAAGGTTACGCCGCCAAGCCCGCCAAGTGCTTCCAGGCCGAAAATACCAGCAGCAACACCGCCCCATAATCCGCACAGGCCATGCAGCGGCCAAACACCAAGCACGTCATCGATTTTCAAGCGGTTCTGGCAGATGTTGAACATCACAACAAAGATTGCACCTGCCGCACCGCCAACAAACAGAGAGCCAATCGGATGCATGATGTCTGACCCGGCACACACAGCAACAAGGCCTGCCAGGGCACCATTGTGAATGAAGCCCGGGTCGTTACGGCCCACCAGCAAGGCGGTGAGAATGCCACCGATCATCGCCATCAGCGAGTTAATGGCGATAAGGCCGGATACATCAGACAGAGTGCCCGCGGTCATCACGTTAAAGCCGAACCAGCCAATACATAACAGCCAGGAACCGAGCGCTAACCAGGGAATTGAAGAAGGCAAAATACCCAATGGACGGCCCTTGGCGTCGTATCGGCCCCGGCGCACA
>CAJQND010000250.1 GCA_905479595.1 uncultured Hyphomicrobiales bacterium | reverse complement strand
CAGGGGAGGGATGAAGGCCGGTTTATGAGCGGCAAAATTGCATTTGTTCTCAAAGGATATCCGCGCCTTTCAGAAACGTTCATTGCTCAGGAAATCCGTGGTCTGGAAAAAGCCGGGCTGGATATTGAAATTGTATCCCTGCGCCATCCTTATGACCCCGCTACCCATCCAGTTCACGATGAAATCACTGCGCCGGTGCGCTACCTGCCAGAATATCTTCACAATGAACCAGGGCGCGTATTCGCTGCCTGGTTGAAGGTGCGCAAATTTGCTGGCTACCGCCATGCGCGGTCATTATGGCTCGCTGATCTCAGCAATGATTTTTCGCGCAACAGGGTGCGCCGCTTTGGTCAGGCTCTGGTGTTGGCGGCAGAGCTTGGGAACGATGTAACCCGGCTGCATGCGCATTTTATTCACACACCTGCCTCGGTCACCTCCTATGCCAGCCTTATCACAGGAAAGCCCTGGTCGTGCTCGGCCCATGCAAAAGATATCTGGACATCTCCCGATTGGGAACTGACCGGAAAACTCAACGACATGCAGTGGGTATCAGTGTGCACCCGTTATGGGGCCGCCCATCTCGCCGGGCTCGCGTGTGACCCAGACAAAGTGAAGCTCATCTATCACGGCCTTGATCTGAAGCGTTTTCCGGCGCCTGAAAATCCCGGCTCACAACGCGATGGCAGCGACCCGCAGAATCCGGCGCGGATTTTAACCGTCGGACGTGCCGTGGAGAAAAAGGGCCTGGACGTGTTGCTCGATGCGTTTGCGCTCTTGCCTCCTGGTCTTGCCTGGCAATGGAGCCATGTGGGCGGCGGCGAGCTACTGGATGATCTCAAGCAACAAGCCGCCCGCCTCGGTTTGGAAGACCGCATCACCTGGCACGGCGCGCTGGCGCAGGAAGAGGTGATCGGCCTGTATCGGCAAAGTGACTTGTTTGCGCTCCCGTGCCGGGTGGCGAGGGATGGCGATCGCGATGGGTTGCCAAATGTGTTGGTGGAGGCGCAAAGCCAGGCATTAACGTGTATTTCTACCCCGGTGTCCGGTGTAACCGAATTGCTGCAAGATGGCTTGAATGCCCGTATTGTGCCGCCAGATAATGCTGCTGACCTCGCAGAAGCATTGGCAGAGCTTATTGCTGCACCGAAATTGCGCATTGAGCAGGGACTGGCAGGTCAGGCAATCGTGCACAGTAAATTCTCCTGTGAAACTGGAATTGCGGAACTTATGGCCCTGTTTGCGGCCACAGAACCCGGCAAGAACCGGCAGCGCGGCGTTGCTTGATGGAGCGGCCTTCCAACCCGCGCGTTCTGTTTTATGTGCAACATCTTCTTGGCATCGGCCATGTGGTGCGCGCAGCGCGTATTGCTCGCGCACTTTCAGCAAACGGGTTCGAAGTGAAAATCGCATTTGGTGGGCGCGATGTTGCCGCTATGGACTGGGGCGGCGCGGAACTGGTGCATCTGCCCGCACTAAGCGCTGGCCCGGAAGGTTTTGGTGCGCTGGTGGACGCCAATGGTGCGCCGGTATCAGATGATCTGAAGGCCGTTCGGTGTGCGCTGCTCACTGGGTTGGTGGAGAGCTTCAGTCCCAATATTGTGCTGATCGAAGCTTATCCATTTGCACGGCGCATTATGCGTTTTGAGCTGCGCCCGCTCATTGCCGCCGCGCGCAAATTATACCCCCGCCCGCTGATTGTTTCCTCCATTCGTGACATTCTCCAGGAGGGCCGCAAACCAGAACGGATTACCGAAACCCTGGAACTTGTCCAAACCTTGTTTGATGCGGTTCTGGTGCACGGGGATGAACGTTTTGCACCGCTCGATGCAAGCTTTCCTGAAGCAAGCGAAATCGCCGCCAAACTCCACTACACAGGAATCGTCGCGCCAGAACCGGCCGAGCCTGCATCCGGGCCACATTTCGATGTAATCGTTTCTGCCGGGGGTGGCGCAGTTGGTGGTGCACTGTTGGCAGCAGCTGCCAAAACCATGCCAATGAGCCCGCTGGGGAATAAGAAATGGCTGTTCTTGTCTGGGCCCAATCTGGACGATGCTGCCTTTGATGCTCTCGCCAGGAACTTGCCGGAAAATGCCATCCTTGAGCGCTTTCGCGCAGACCTACCCGCCTTGTTCGCCAGTGCGAAACTGTCAATTTCACAAGCGGGATACAATACAGTTGCAGACGTTCTCACAGCGCGCTGCCGTTCTGTGCTTGTGCCGTTTTCGACAGGCGGGGAAACCGAGCAAACAAGGCGGGCTGAACTGCTCGCCGCCAAGGGGCAGGCCGCATGGGTTGCAGAAACAGATCTCACCCCGGCAAGCTTGCTGGCGGCGATTGACCGGGCCCTGAAACTCAAATCTTTATCGGATGCAGAGCTGCCTGACGTGAACGGTGCCAAACGCAGCGCTGAAATCTTGGACAGGTTGCTGCGCCAGCGGGGCTAGGGTCCTGACCCTAGGCTTCAATCAGTTCGCGCTCAGGTGTTGGTGTAACTGTGCGCTTACCCGCCAAGTTGATTTTATAGCCCATATTGTCAGCATTGGAGTAGGAGCATTCCGCGCAAATATCAAATTGCTTCAGGAACCCTTTTTTGCGTGCGCGCGCTGCGTCGTCTGAGCGATAGGCGGCGAGAAAACCATTTTCCTTGAGGTTGGGAAGCTGGATCATTTGATCATAATCAATGCAGCACAACCCAAGATCACCATTCCAGAACACCACTGTTTGAATGAGCGGTTCCAGACATATCTTCCGGGTTTTCCCGGTAATGTGGCGCAGGTATTTCGTTTTCTTCGGCAAGAACTTGCCAAATTCTTCGCGTTCTTCAGGTGTCGTGTAAGACCCGAGAGAAAATGTTTTCAGGCGGATTTGGTCAAATCCCTGTTCGCCCGCCCAGGCCTTGATGTCATCCACCTGGTTTTCTGAGTATGATGTAAGCAGTGTTTGCAGAACACAGAACGGGTTTTTAACACCCAGGTCTTCACGCACTTGCAAAAAGAGTTCGATGTTTGCCTTCACCGCTTCGAAGTCTGAACGGACCCGGTATGATTCCTGGGCAATTTTTGAAAAACCATCCATGCAAAGATAAATCCGGCCAAGCCCTGCTTTGATCAGCCGTTCGCACATGGGCCGGGTAAGCTTTGTTGCATTGGTGCTTAGAAATGTCTCGTGGTTGTTCTGGTGGGCATATTCAACAAATTCTGGAAGTGCCGGATTGATTGTCGGCTCACCTGAAAAGTTGAAATACATTGCCGGTTTATCTGTCGAGCCTTTAAAGTCATCAATAATCGCCTTAAACACTTCCAGGCTCATCATGCCGCGCTTGCGGTTCATCGCAATTGTTACGGGACAAACAGGACAGCGCAGATTGCATGAATTGGTGACGTCAATTATGACAATGCCTGGGGTCCGTTTAAACCACCAAAGGGGCAAATGCCGCGCAAGTGGTTTGGGCAGGCGTGAGAGGTGCAAAAGAGTTTTATGAATCATGCCAAGTTTAAACCTCAGAGTTGCTTAAAACAGAAGTATTAAAGCTAGTTATACTCATGAAAAACAAATTTTATTGAGAAAAAACCTAAATAAAAGAAGTATTTAATCTATTTTCTGTTATGCGGAAAGGCGTGAGCGAATGATCAAAGACGAAAACATAGAGTTGTTTCATAAAATGGTGGCGCAAGTCGCCGGGGATGATCGGCTCACGCAGATGAAAAACCGCGCCAGCGTGCAGTTGGATTTCATTGATATGGTTCGCAGCCTTATCCCCGAAGATGACCGGAGTGTTGTCTGGGAGGTTGGTTATGGGGGTGGACGCACCTATGACAGGTTACGCCGGGTGTTCGCGCAGAACCCGATTACGGTGTTCGATAACCGCCCCGATGGCACCGAAATGGTTGAAGGCGATGGAAATATTTTCCATTACGGTGATGTTTTTGAAGTACTGCCGCCGATTGTTTCGGAAAATATCGGGAAAGTGCGTTTTATGCATGCTGATATAGGTACATCGAAATTTGATCGTGATATGGGTACTTATGCCAGTCTCGGCGCGCTTGCTGCCCCGGCCCTGGCGCCTGGTGCGCTGGTGGCCAGTGACCGCCCGATTGCAGTTGAAGGCTGGACATTACTGAAATGCGGCCTTGATTATCCCTGGTCATACTTTCTGTGGCAGGTTTGAATCCTGCTTGTTGTTGAAAGCAAAAGAAGGCAAACTTCCCGGCACCATGGAAACCAGTCTTTTCAAATTCATATGGAAACATACAAGGGCCCAGCAAATCTGGATCTTGTTGATTATCCTTGTGTCCATGGTGCCGTATTTCCTGTCGCTTGATCTGCCCAAGCGCATTATCAACGGACCAGTGCAGGGCCAGGGTTTTCCAAGCCCTGAATCGACACAAAAGTTTATGGAGATTTCCTTCTCCCTGCCAGACTGGCTTTACAAGTCTGAACCCTTCGTCATCTTCGAAGGAATTGACATGGAGCGGTTGGGATACCTGATCGCGCTCAGCATGTCGTTCCTTGCCTTCGTATGCATCAACGGGCTGTTCAAGTTCTACATCAACACATACAAAGGCCGGCTTGGCGAACGCATGCTGCGGCGGCTGCGCTATGATCTGGTCGACCGGGTTTTGCGGTTCCCCATGGGCCAGTTCCGAAGGGTCAAGGCGCCTGAAATGGCGACCATGATCAAGGATGAGGTTGAGCCGCTGGGCGGGTTTATCGGCGATATGCTGGTGCAGCCGGTGTTTCTCGGCGGCCAGGCGCTCACGGCCATGGTGTTTATTCTGGCGCAAAATTTCTGGCTCGGCTTGATCGCCGGGTCAATTGTGCTGGTGCAGGCAGCGTTTATTCCACGCCTGCGCCGCCGCTTGCTGATACTTGGCAAGGAACGCCAGATTACAGCCCGCGCCCTTGCCGGGCGGGTTGGTGAGATTGTCGATGGCATTGGCGGTGTGCATGCCAACGATACCTCAAACTATGAGCGTGCTGACATTTCCAACCGGTTGGGGCGTATTTTCGCCATTCGTTACGAACTGTTCCAGCGCAAATTCTTTATCAAGTTTCTCAACAATCTGCTGGCGCAGATAACCCCGTTTCTGTTCTATCTGGTGGGCGGATATTTCGCTATTCGTGGCACCTTGGATATTGGCCAGCTGGTCGCCGTCATTGCCGCCTATAAAGACCTGCCCGGCCCGATCCGCGATCTGATTTCATATGATCAGCAGCGCCTTGATGTGCAAATCAAGTACAGTCAGGTGATCGAACAGTTCCAGGTCGAAAACATGACCCCGGAAGAAATCCAGAACTTACCCACAGAACCGGTGCCTCCGCTTGCCGGGGCGTTGAAAGCTGCCCGTGTCGGAGTGACTGATGATGCTGGTGCCAAACTGATCGAAAGCGCCAGTTTCTCAATAGGCCTCGATGAGCGCGTAGCGGTGGTTGGCAGCGTGAACTCTGGCGCAGAAACTATTCCCGATGTGATTGCCCGGCTTATTCCGCTCACATCGGGGTCGATCAATTTCAATGAAGATTCGGTCGAAGATTTACCTGAATTCGTTACTGGCCGGCGCTTGGGTTATGTGTCGCCAGATACCTATTTCCGTCAGGGAACAGTGCGCGAGAGCTTGCTGTATGGGCTCATGCACCAACCTGGTGAGCGCGGGGAAATGGATGAGGCTGCAACCAAACAGCGCAATTGGGAAATTCTGGAATCCACGTTGTCGGGCAACACCACCCTCGACATTGATGCTGACTGGCTGGACTATGATGCGCTTGGCACGCGCGGCAGTGAGGCAATTGACAGTCTTGCTCGCGATGTTCTCCATACGGTGGACTTGCGCCAGGATGTGTTTGATTTCGGCCTGCGCGGCCATATCGATCCGGAAGAAGAGCCGGAATTGGCCGCCAAATTCCTGGAAGCGCGCAAGGAATTACGCCAACGCCTCACCCAACCTCCCCTGAACAAGCTGGTTGAGCCGTTCCTGCCCGACGCCTATTCCTTACAGGCAACGCTGGGGGAAAACTTGATGTTTGGCACCGCGATTGGCGATGCGTTCAATGAAGACAAGCTGGCGAAAAACCCGTATTT
>CAJQND010000249.1 GCA_905479595.1 uncultured Hyphomicrobiales bacterium | reverse complement strand
GCCCATTGGCTGGCTGCAACTGACCCATAACCGCACCCGGTTTGCCGCTGCCCTTGCCGGTGTTGCCTTCGCCAATATCTTGATTTTCATGCAATTGGGTTTTCTTGGCGCGCTCACTGAAACCATTGCATTCCCCTACCGGATGATGCCCGCAGATATTCTAATTTCCGCGTCTGACTCCAATACCTTGTCTGACGGGTCCAATGTGCCGCGCCAGCGCATGTACCAGGCACTTGCAACACCCGGCGTCGCAGATGCCAATCCATTATTTCTGGGGAAATTCGACTGGCATCGCCCCACTGGCGACACCATCAATTTCCATGTTTTCGGCATCGACCCAGCCAACCCGGCATTGCGACCAAAAAATTCCACAACACCGCTCAATATTCTCAAGCTGGCGGATATCGCTCTGGCAGATGCGCAAACCAGAGGTATTGAGCCTACACTTTTTGCCGAAATAAATGCCGGAAAACCAATACGGTTTGAAGCAAACGGGCGCACTATTGAACTTGCCGGTACATTTGAAACCGGTGCGAGTTTTGATGCTGATGGCTTTATGATCACCTCAGACCAAACCTTTTTGCGGATGTTCCCAAAACGGTTTTCGCGCGCACCAAGCCATATTCTGGTGAACGTATCTCCGGGAGAACGCCCTGAAGTTGTTGTTGAAAGGCTGCGCCAAACCTTACCTTCAAAAGACACGATTGTACGCACCCTGAAGGAAGCTGTCGCCATGGATCAAAAATATCAAACCACCGAAAAACCCGTGGGCGTAATCTTCGGTTTCGGGGTCATTATCGGCATTTTGGTGGGTATCATCATCGTCTATCAGGTGCTTTCCACCGATGTGGCCGACCATCTGGCGGAGTATGCGACCTTGAAAGCAATTGGATACCGGCAAAGTTTTTTCCTCAGCATTGTATTTGAAGAAGCGTTAATCTTGGCGTTTTTTGGCTTCATTCCAGGTGTGATTCTCTCTCTGGGCCTGTACAAGGTGGTCTCAGCCGCAACTTTTTTGCCCGTGGCAATGACTGGCACACGCGCTGTATTGGTTTTAGCTGGAACGGTGTTGATGTGCATGCTGTCTGGAGCAATCGCGACGCGGCGGCTCGCCAATGCCGACCCGGCTGATCTGTTTTAAGGGGTGAGACGAATGACCAGCCCCCTGCCCCGCCAAACCCAGGCCCCGGTGATTACTGAAGGTCTGAACCACTGGTTTGGTGAAGGCGAAGCCAGGAAACAGGCACTATACGATGTGACGCTTTCCATTGAGCGCGGATCATTAACGGTGCTTATGGGGCCGTCCGGCTCAGGAAAAACCACGCTACTTACCTTGATGGGTTGTTTGCGCGATGTGCAGGATGGCCGGGTGTGCCTGTTGGGGTCTGAACTGAACGGCGCTGATAACAACACGCTGGTGCGCAGCCGCCGCAAGCTTGGATTTATTTTTCAGGCCCACAACCTGCATGAGAGCCTCACAGCCCTGCAAAATGTCCGCATGGGACTGGAAGTACATGGCCGCAAGGCAATGACCAATTGGCGTGAAGCGGCCAGCCGTGTTTTGACCATTCTTGGGCTTGAAGATCGCATGGGCTACTTGCCGGGAAATCTTTCAGGCGGGCAAAAGCAGCGCGTTGCCGTGGCGCGCGTTGGTTGGAAACCCGGAGATTGTTTTTGCTGATGAACCAACAGCCGCACTCGACAAGGAAAGCGGGTTGCAGGTTGTCAAACTCCTGAAACAACTCGGCGCTGAGCGCGGCACGACAACCTTGATGGTGACCCACGATAATCGCATTCTCGATATGGCCGACCGCATCATCACCATGGATGACGGCCGCATTGTGGATTTTGGCTGAAACGGTTTAGCCAAGCACCGAAAAGGAACTTTCCCGATTGATTTCGCGATTGCGTGAATAAAATCCGATTTCGATATCGCACCCTGTATAAGGGCCGGTGAAATGCAGCGGCTCTGCATCATGGTCATGGCCCGCCTGCACGCGTTCAATCAAATGCGCCATCATCGCACCGGCAATCGGCGCGTTCTTGAACTGGTTACCGCTGGAACCGATGGCCATGTAATAGCCCGGCACACTGGAGCAGTCATAAATAGGTATCCAGTCTTCGCTGACATCATAAAGGCTCACAACGCCCTTCATTGCCGAGGGAATTCCAAGCTCTGGAATGCGCTGGGCGCAACGCAGTGCCTGAACGCGCCATTGCTCTGAGAAATTCTCGTCGTAATCGTCAGGGTCTACCCATTCGCGCGGATCACAAGGCGGGTCTTCTGATCCAACCAGAATAAAATTGCCCTTTTCCGGCCTCGTGTAGCAGGAAATGTCACTGTCTGAAGTCACCATGCCAATTTGATCATAGTCTTCAACCGGTGACGGCACATGCACCACTTCCTGCTTGAGTGCCCTGGTGTTGATTTTCATATCGCCAGCTGCGCCCGCCATGTCATTGACCTTGGATGAATGCGGGCCCCCCACATTAACAACAACCGGTGAGGCGATCTCGGTGCCGTCATCCAGTGTCACCCCGCATACAGCACCATCGTCAGATTTATTGATCTCTGTCACCCGGCGGTTAAACAGGAACTTGCCCCCGGCTGCTTCTGTCGCGCGCTGCTCGTTATGCGCGGAAAGTTGCGGATCAGTGATATACCCGGCACATGGAAAATATACAGCACCAGCAAGCTCACCATCTCCGTCAGGCGCACCAAAGCCTGCCATCTCGGGTCGTTTTGCAGGCGCAAAAAGTGACGTGTCGTAATGGGCCATTCGCGACTTGAGCGTGGCATTGTCCCAGTCTTCATAGGGAATGGACAACGCATCCATATTGGCCATAATTTTCGCCATATAGCCGTTATCGGCTGTCTTCATCACCGCGCAACCGGTTTCGCGGAACTCCGCCAGGCCGCTTTCATCTTCAGTTGCCAGCCATTTCGCCCAGTTCTTCCAGTAAAAATATCCTTCATAGGCAATTGCAGACCCGGCCAGCGTTGAATAATGGGTGCGGATAATGGCGCAGGATGCCGAGGTGGAGCCATACCCGGCGGCGGGAAGCATATCCACATTCAGTGTTTTCCAACCTTTACGCGCCAGTTCCAAACCAATTGCCGCGCCAATAACCCCTGCCCCGATTATGATGGCGTCAAATTTCTGCATGTTAATCAGCTATCCGTTGAAGGTGGCGGGTCAGGCGCTTTTCGAGACGGTCCCATACCCGGCGCAAGGCTTCCACCATTGCCAGATACATACATGCAGCCCAGAGATAGACCTGGAAATCGAAAGAACGCGAGAAGGCCAACCGGGTCTCGCCCATCAGATCAAACACAGTGATGATGGAAGCGATTGCCGAACCCTTGATCATGAAAATGATCTCATTGCCCAAAGGCCGCAATGCGGTGATCAGGGCTTGTGGCAGGATGATTTTGACATAGGTGACTGTCGGGCGCAGGCCAAGCGCCTTGGCAGCTTCCCATTGACCGTTCGCAACTGATGAAATGGCACCGCGCAAAATCTCTGCCTGATAGGCGGCAGTGTTTAGCGTAAACGTAAACAGAGCGCAGAAATAAGCATCGCGGAAAATACCCCACAATCCCCACTCCACGAGGAACGGGCGGAACTGGCCAGCGCCATAATAAATCAGATACACTTGGGCGAGCAGCGGTGTGCCACGGAAGAAATAGATATAGCAGAACGCAAATCCGGAGAGAACTCTGCTGCGGCTGTTGCGCGCCAGGGCAATCGGGAACGCAAGTAGTGCGCCAAGCACGATGGAAACAACCACCAGCTTAACTGTGATCCACAATCCATGAAACATGCGCGGCAGATACTTGCCGAAAAATTCCGGGTCATAGCCGACGATGACCATGCGCACCATGAAGTATCCAAGCAGCGCGTAAACTGCCAAAACGGCGAGGCCGGTAATGCGCTGCCAGTTCCACGGTCTTTTTATAACGATCTTTGGTGGTGTGCGCGCAGCGATGGGGGTGGTGTTCATGCCATCCCCCTTTCCATCTCGCCCTTATTTGCCCAGCGCTCAATCGCGCCAAGCGCAATCGACGATATCAAGGCAAAAGCCAGATAGGTTAGACAGGCCACGCTGTAAAAGAAAAACGGCTCCTTGGTCGCCCCGACGGCAATGTTGGTCATGCGCAGCAGATCAGGTAATGCAATGACCGAAATCAGCGAGGTTTCCTTGAGCAGCACCAGCCAGAGATTGGAAAGCCCGGGAAGAGCGTAGCGGATAAGCTGAGGCATGATGACCGTGCGCCAGGTATTGAAATTGCTCATACCCAGAGCGCGCGATGCTTCAGGCTGTCCTTGCGGAATGGCCTTCATGGCACCCAGCAGGGTTTCGCTGGCAAAAGACGCAAATACAATGCCAAGCGCAATCATTCCGGCAAAAAACTTGTTCAGTTCCCACCGCTCATCGCTGACGAGAGACACCACTTCAGCGATCATGATGTCGAGGCCGATATAGATAATCAGAATTGTGAGAAGTTCCGGCAAACCACGGAAAATTGTGGTGAACACATTGCCTGCATGCTGCAATTCCGGAACTTCAGAATTACGCGCCAGCGCCAGCAAAAACCCTAAAACCAGGCCAAATGGTAAAGTTGCCAGCGCCAGAGATACGGTCACCACCGCACCTGCTGCCAGCTCATCACCCCAGCCCGTGCTCCCCCAGGCCAATTGGCTAAACAAGTCCATTAATTTGCCCCGCCGCTAAAACAAACGGCGGGTGGCCATTAAGACCACCCGCCGTCGGATCTTCAAAAATTTCCCATACTCAGCTTAAAGCTCAGTAGATGGAGAACGGGAAATATTTGTCGTTGATCTTCTTGTAGGTGCCATCGGCGATTATTTCAGCCAACGCCTTGTTGAACGCGCCTTTCAGCTCGTCTTCGCCCTGGCGCAGTGCAATGCCGGCACCCTTGCCGAAATGCTTTTCAGACTGCACGTCTTCGCCAATATATTCGCAACACTGGCCGTCTTTGGTTTTCAGCCATTCCAGCAGAACGATGGAATCGGCAAGCACCACATCAGCGCGGCCTGAAACCAGATCAAGATTGGCTTCGTCCTGGGTTTTGTAGAGCTTGATTTCCGCATCTTTGTAGATGTCTTCAAGATACGTTGCGTGTGTCGTTGATGACTGCGCAGCCAGTACTTTGCCTTTCAGGCCTTCTGGGCTGGTATTTTTGATGCCAGCGGTTTTTGAGGCAATGAAACGGGCCGGTGTGTTGTAATATTTGTCGGTAAAGGCGACTTTTTTCATGCGCTCTTCGGTGATCGACATAGAGGCGATGATCGCGTCGTATTTATTAGCCAGAAGGGCAGGAATAATGCCATCCCAGTCCTGGGCGACGAATTCACAATCCGCCTTCATTTTTTCACACAAGGCCTTGGCGATATCGATATCGAAACCAACCAGGTTTTTGTCTGTGTCATAAGAGTTAAATGGCGGGTATGCGCCCTCGGTTCCGATACGCAGCTTCTTCATGTCTGCTGAAGACACCGATGCCGCAAAAACCAGGGCGGCAAGTGCCGCGAATGTTAGCTTTAAAATCTTCATGTTCCCACTCCTGCTTATTCAGAGTTATTGTTTGACTTTTCCCCCAGTGCCGCGCAGTTCAGCCATTTCGCCGCCTGTTTGACACTTTAGCCAAGACCCTACCCGGAAAATCGGTTCCGGTGCAATAAAATGCTGCGCAAATGAGCCGATAGACTGCTAAATGGGTAAATGGGGGATACATGCGAATAGGATTTTATGCACCATTGAAGCCGCCCGGCCATCCTGTGGTCTCCGGCGACCGGCAAATGGCGCGGTTATTGATTGAGGCGCTGAACCAGGCCGGCCATTCGGTTTTTTTGGCATCAAATTTGCGCATATTTCTCAAAACTGGTGACCCGAAGGTGGAAATCGAGCTGCGTGACGCCGCAAAGATCGAAACAGAGCGGCTACTCGCACATTGGGCCGCAAACCCTGGCACTGCACCGGAAATCTGGTTCACTTACCATCCCTATTACAAGTCTCCAGACTGGCTGGGTCCATCCATCTGCCGCGTCCTCGACATTCCCTATGTTACCGCAGAGGCGTCATGGGCGGGAAAACGCAAAAATGGCCCCTGGGCCGACGCACAGCGCGATGTTGGCGATGGGGTGGCACAGGCATGCGTGAATTTTTGCATGACCAGGCGCGACCGCGAAGGATTGATGGATGTGCTGGGAGATGCAGACACACTCGCCGACCTGGCCCCTTTCATTAATCTTGCAGGCTTTGCCGCCCCACCACGCCGTTCCTCAAAACCTGCAAGACTTCTCACCGTTGCGATGATGCGCGATGACGTAAAACTTGAAAGTTATCGTTTTCTTGCCGCTGCACTTGCTGGCATGACAGATATTCCCTGGCAACTGGAAGTGATTGGCGACGGCGAAGCGCGGGATGATGTGGAAACCGCATTTGCACACCTTCCTGCAGACCGGGTCACATGGGCAGGGATTTGCGCGCCAGAAGAACTCACCGCGCATTATGGCCAGGCAGACATTTTCGTCTGGCCCGGCATCGGCGAAGCGTATGGCATGGCCTATCTGGAAGCGATGGCGATGGGCTTGCCTGTAATTGCCCTTAACACTGCAGGTGTGCCTGCAGTTGTTGCAAACGGGGTGAGCGGGATACTTACCCCGCAAGATGATGTGTCAGCATATGGCGGGGCAATTGGCAGCCTGTTAAGCGATGCCCCACGGTGGCAAATAATGAGTGCAGCGGCAATTGCACATGTGCACACACTCCATAGTTTAGAAGCTGCAGCAGAGCGGCTGAATTCAGGGTTGCGGAGAGGATTGAATGAAGATTGATTTTTCACCGGTAACCGCAGAACTCGACAGGCTCGCCGACGCGGGCCATCAGGCGACCTTGTGGTTGCGCGATGATGATGCGGTTTCAGACACTGCGGCCCTGCGCCGCCTGGCCGCCTGGGCACAAGGTGCAGAAACCAGCGCGCTGCTGGCAGTTATCCCGGCATATGCCGATGACAGTTTGGCAGAGTTTCTAAAATCCAATGACCAGTTGATCCCTTGTGTGCATGGATG
>CAJQND010000248.1 GCA_905479595.1 uncultured Hyphomicrobiales bacterium | reverse complement strand
AACAAATCGCTTGGTAAAGTCTACCAGCTCCAGATTTGGCCCTGCATCAGCGGGTGGAATGCCCATGGGTTCCAACGCCATACCGCAAATTGGGCAATCCCCAGGCCCTTCCTGAACAATCTCCGGGTCCATTGGGCAGGTATACATTGTGCCTTCCGGCATGGGTTCAGGTTCAGGACGCCCGACAAGCCATTTTTCCGGCTCATCTTCAAACTTTCTTTCGCAGTTTGCCGAGCAGAAATAGAACCGCTCACCATTGTACTTCGCTAAATGCGCAGCACTCGCGCGGTCAACATCCATTCCGCACACAATATCTTCAGCTGTGAGAAAGTCTTCCGGTGTAGATGCAAATTTATTGCAACAGCCATCGCAACAAAAATGAAACTCATGACCCCCATGGGTATGAGAGGGTTTGCCCGCAGCCAGTTCAACGGTCATACCGCAAACCGGATCTCTGATAATTACATGTTTGTCCATGGGGGCGTTATAGACCTTCCTGCAACTGGAAGGTCAATGATGTAGATCCTGCCTGCCCCATTTTTCTTGCCGCCGCTGCTTGTTCATGACAGAAACTCCCGAATTGACATTGTTTAAAGGTCCCGTAATGGCGCTGTTGATGGGAATTGATACTGGTGGCACCTATACCGACTGCGTGTTGCTGGACGAAGACAAGGGGATTGTTGCCAGCGCTAAAGCACTGACCACTCGCCAAGACCTGGCGATTGGGATTGGCGCGGCGGTAGACAATGTTCTCGCTAACTCAAAGATCGCGCCAGATGACGTCGCGCTGGTATCGCTTTCCACCACACTTGCCACCAATGCGGTTGTTGAAGGTCAAGGCGGGCGGATTTGTTTGGTGCTCATCGGGTTTGACCAAACCGCTCTGTCCCGCGCTGGCCTCGCGGACGCCCTGAAGGGCGATCCACACATTACTATTGCCGGCGGGCACGATGCATTTGGTTCGCCCCTTGCAGACCTTGATCTGGACGCGCTGCGCGATGGTCTTACAAGTCTTGATGGAGAGGTTTCCGCATTTGCGGTAGCCGGGCAATTTGCGGTTCTTAATATTACGCATGAATGTGCTGTGCGCGATATGATTGTTGAAATGACTGGCAAGCCGGTTACCTGCAGCCATGAACTTTCGCAAAAACTGGACGGGCCGCGCCGGGCGCTTACCTGTGTGTTAAATGCTCGTTTGATCAACCTCATCCACCATCTGATTTCCGCTGCCAAAAATTTTATGCACGCGCACGGCATTCATGCTCCGCTCATGGTGGTACGCGGCGATGGCGCGCTTATTTCAGCAGACCTCGCGCAAACCAAACCAATCGAGACGATCCTGTCGGGGCCAGCCGCGAGCCTTGTCGGGGCTTCCTGGCTCACCAACACAAGCGATGCGCTTGTGTCTGATATTGGTGGCACCACCACTGACTATGCATTCTTGCGCAACGGTCAGCCCCGCCTCGACCCCAAAGGTGCACAAGTTGGCGGCTGGCACACGATGGTAGAGGCAGTTGCCATGCGCACCATCGGACTTGGTGGAGACAGTGCTGTTCATGTTGCTGCCGATGGCTTGAAATGCGCAATAAAACTCGGCCCCAGACGCCACATTCCCTTAAGTCTGCTTGCAATAACCCATCGTGCGATTGTGCACGAAACCCTTGAACGGCAATTGAAGGCCGCACGGCATAGCGACTATGACGGGCTTTTTGTGCAGGCAATCAAAAATGCTGAAGGCCATAGCGATACAGAGAAAGCCTTGCTCGGCCAGATTGGCGAAGACGTCGTGCCACTTGCAGCTCTATTCTCGACGCGCGCGCGCGTTGGCACTCTTGATCGATTGGTTAGCCGCGGGCTTGTTCAAATCGCGGGCGTAACCCCGTCAGATGCCGCCCATGTTCTTGGTCTGCATAGCGATTGGGACAAAGAGGTTGCGCTAAAAGGAATGCAGGTGTTTGCCCGACACAAAACCAATGCGGGCAAATTCATCGCTGACAGCGCAGAGGCGATGGCGCGCTGGGTCCTCACAACTCTGGTGACAGCATCAGCTGAAGCCTTGCTGGCAGCAGGGTTTGATGAAGACGGTATCACCCGCAATGACGTGCATAAGTTCCTGCTGTCAGAAACCCAGTCCACCCAACAAAACCGGATGGTCAAGCTTGCGTTGAACTTATCAGTCCCGGTTATTGGCCTCGGTGCATCGGCGCATGTCTATTACAATGACGTAGCCGCCATGCTTGGCACTGACGCAATTGTCCCTGCGCATGCTGGTGTGGCGAATGCGGTTGGTGCCGTCGCCGGACAAGTGCGTATTACTCTTGAAGCCCGGGTCACAGCGCCAGAGGAAGGCCGCTACCAGGTGTTTATGGGCCATGTAGCTGGCGCGCCACAGCAGTTCACCACCCTTGCCAAAGCAATCGCTCATGCGCGCGGTGAACTCTCGGCCGCGGTCCGCGCAAAAGCGCATGAGGCAGGCGCCGGAGATGTCGAATTAAAAGAGAAACAAACCGATAAAACCGCCACAATCGAAGGTCGCGAGACACTGATTGAAAGCAAATTCGCGGTCACCGCATCTGGCAGGCCACGCATTACGACGAATCATGAGGCCGGGGCAACATGACACCGGAATTGCTCAACAAAACTATTTTGGAGTGCCATGATCGCGGCGACACTGATCGCCTTGCCGAACTTTACCGCGAGGCAGGAGTAATTGCCGAAACGAACGGGCACGTTGATGAAGCATGTTTTCACTACACTACCGCATATGTATTTGCCCTAGACACCGGCAAGCGCGAATTGGCGCAACAATTGCGCACCAAACTCGTAAGGTATGGCAGGGAAGAGAAGTAAAGCCTGGGCTGACAGTACCGAGACAAGCAGGAAACAATATGAACAAGAACCAAGCACAAACACCGCTTCAGTCTGAAGGTGAGATAAACACGTCAGAGCGCCGCCAGGCCTGGGCCCTGAAAACCCATGATGATGCAACCTTTGCAGCCTTGGAAGCCGATGCCCGTCACTTCATTCACCAGTCTGTATCGTCCCCATGCCTTTCGGTTATCGCCAAGGCGGAAGGTGCATATATTGAAGACTTGCAAGGACGACGCTATCTCGATTTTCACGGAAATAATGTCCATCATATCGGCTACGGCCATCCTCGACTGAAAGCAGCGATTGCCAAGCAAATGGACGAATTGCCATTTGCCCCGCGCCGGTTTGCCTGTGAGCCGGCCACTGCGTTGGCGAAGAAGCTTAGTGATATTTCTCCAGGCGAGCTTTCCAAAGTGCTCTTCACCACCGGTGGATCGGACGCGGTTGAAGTCGCGCTTAAAGTGGCGCGCGCGGCAACTGGCCGCCACAAAACTATTTCTTTTTGGGATGCATTTCACGGCGCAGGTTTCGGTGCCGCATCCGTGGGGGGTGAACAATTGTTCCGATCTCATGTTATTGGCCCATTGCTGACAGGCAGTGAACATGTTGCTCCGTTTGCCTGTTATCGTTGCCCTTATGGCTACCCGGACAAGGATGGTAAACCGCAGCTTGAGCTATGCAAGATGATGTGCGCGCAATTTGTGCGCTACGTGTTGGAAAAGGAAGGTGATGTGGCCGCTGTGATCGCCGAGCCAGCACGCGCTGTGCCTTATATTCCACCACCTGGGTTTTGGGAGGAAGTGCGCAAGGCGTGTAATGATCATGGTGCATTGCTGATTTTCGATGAAATTCCCACTGGGCTTGGAAAAACCGGGCGGATGTTTGCGTGTGATCATGATGATGTTGCTCCTGATATACTGGTTATGGGCAAAGCCCTCGGCGGTGGAATTTTGCCGATTGCTGCCGTTTTGATTGGCGAACAACTCGATGTGGCCGGCGCTTATGCATTCGGCCATTACACGCATGAGAAAAACCCGGTAACGGCTCGTGCCGCCCTCACAACGATTGAAATAATAGAAGAGGAAGATCTTGTTGAAAACGCGGCTATCCTGGGTCAGCATGCGCTTGAAAGACTGGATGAGATGAAGACTCGCCATAAGGTTTTGGGCGATGTTCGTGGACGTGGTTTCTTGTTTGGAGCAGAGCTTGTAACCGACCGCAACGAAAAATCCCCGGCAGATGATCTGGCGGAAGACGTTTATTACCGCTGCCTCGACAAAGGGCTCTCTTTCAAGATCACGATGGGGAACACACTGACCTTTACGCCGCCATTGATACTCACCCGCGCGCAAATGGATTTCGCGCTGGATGTTATTGATGAAAGCCTGGGCGAAGCCGCCCAAGCACACGGATTGGGATAAGATCATGGTCAAAATTGTCCGTACTGATCGTGAACTGGAATGCCCTTTAGTTGATGCTGAATTAAAGCGATTAGGCGCAGATCTCGTGTTGTTGCCCGATGGAATCGACGAAGACGCATTGGCACGTGAAGTGCAGGATGCTGATCTTATTTTGATGTGCTACACGCCAATTCCCCGGCGGATAATTGAAGCGGCAAAAAACCTCAAAGGCATTGTTAAATACGGCGTCGGCATTGATGCCATCGACATTGACGCTGCGCGCGAGCACCAAATTCCGGTCGTCAATATTCCCGAATATGCCGAAGAAACAGTCGCCGAAGGGGCATTCGCGCTAATGATCGCCCTGGCAAAAGGGTTGCTGCCTCTTGATGCCGAGATGAATTCGGCTGGCTGGGCCTGGCCGCAAGCCCAATGGCTGGGAGCGGATATTGCTGGAAAAACGGTTGGACTAATTGGTACCGGTCGCATCGGGCATAGCATGGCCCGCATGGCAGGTGCCGGGTTCAGAGCGCGGATTCTAGGGTATGATCCACACGTCTCAGCCGAAGATATGGCGGCGGGCGGCATTACAAAATACGACAATTTGAAAACGATGCTGGCTGAATGTGATTTCGTTACAGTCCATTGTGTGCTTTCGCCGGATACGATTGGCCTGCTTGGAGAGGCTGAATTTCGAGCAATGAAGCCGACCGCTTATTTGATCAATGTTTCGCGCGGCGCAATTGTTGACGAAAAAGCCATGCTCCTGGCCCTTCAGGAAAAATGGATCGCTGGAGCTGGGCTTGATGTCTACAGCGCCGAGCCACTAGCTAAAAATGGTCATCCATTAAGCGCTCTTTTTGAAATGCCCAATGTCATCATGCTTCCACACCTGACATTCTATACCCAAGAGGCAATGGAGCGGTTGGAACTGGAAACGCTTGAACGCTGTGAGGAATTGCTCTCGGGCCAGCCGGTTTTAGTGAAATCCAGCGACCCCAGGCTGCGCGCCCAAGCACATGGTGTGGTTTTTACGGATCCGTGAAGTATTGAATTGCAGAAAAACTAGCCAATGCCATCGCGAGCAAGAGCGCAAAAAATACGACTGAACGTTGTTCCAACGTGCGGCCCAGACGGGCTTCGATCAAACGCAGAATTCGATCTGCTACCAAATAAAGAAAAGCAGCAACGAGAGTAAAATAGACGATTTGCATTTTGGTTTGCCTGCAGGGAATTTCTGTCGTCGCTATTCATAGCATCTAACCCACCAATGACGAAAATTGAAAATGAACGACAGATGAACGCAGCATTCAAATGATGTTCAATGTAGCTCAGGTATTTTGACTTCATCAATTCAGGGCAACCGGAACCCGTTTCCATTTTATCCGGCACATGGAGATACAAAATGTCAGCCACAAAGATAACCCTTTTAGCCGCCGCTGCAATGATTGCCGTCGTTGGCATCGGTTCAACATCCAATCCAGTGGAAGCTGGCGCTTACAACGAACGCCTCAATGTATGTTCTTGGTATAAAAGCCGCGCCATGTCTCATGGCCGCCAAGGCAATGTTGGAGAATCAGAGCATTACTGGTTTCTGTTCCGCGAATGCATGAACGACCGTATTGACTAGTCCGAAGCCTGCGGCGGTTTAAACCGGCAGAGTAGCTATCGTTTGGATCAACCGGCTGATGTCTTCTGTAGAAGACAGCCGGTGATCACCGTTTTTGATCAATGTAAAGGTGATATCGTCACCGTGCAGTGCTTGGAACAAGCGTTCACCATGCTGCCATGGCACATCCGGATCCGCATCACCATGCAGAATGCGTACTGGGCAAACCACATCCAAACCGCCTTCCAAAATCAAATGCTCCCGGCCATCTTCGATTAGATTGAGTGTAATCGGATAATCCCCATCGCCATAATCCGATGGACGGTGCCAAACCCCTTTGGTCTCAATTTCGGCACGAATTGGTTTTGGAAAAACATCCCACATCAAATGCGTGGTCATGTCTGCAGCAGGGGCGATGAGAACCATGCCGGCTATCTGATTGGCACATCCACGCTTGGACAGGGCGCGATAAAGTAGCAATGCGAGCCAACCGCCCATGGAGGAGCCGACAACAATCCTCGGCCCGGGCGCATATTTTTCAAAAACCTCCTGGGCCTGCGCGAGCCATTTCGTAATCGTTGCATCTTCAAAGGCATCTTGGTCCGACATTCCATTGCCAGAATAGTCGAACCGGCAGCAGGCACGACCGCTTTCACGAGCCCACGCACTCAACGCGCTTGCCTTTGTGCCGCCCATTGAGGATTTGAAACCACCAAGCCAAAACAGGCCCGGCCCATGCCGCTGGTTTGTATCTGGATCAGTTGCCAGCACGGCAATTCGTTCACCAGTTGCCATATCGAGATATTCGAGGTCGGGTTTTTTCATATTTTGCAACCAGGTTAAAGTGCGATTCCTTGCCGCAAATTGTCAGCTCTGCTTGACTTACCGGCTAAGGGAGGCGTTTATAGGCGCAGTTGCAACAATTTTTTGCATCTGAATGAAAATATGGCGAATGATCTAGTGATTTCGCCGCCAGCAACGGCACCAGCAAAGAGGAGATAATGCAATAGGCCGTAGACCATATAGGGCAGCGCCCAGCAGAGACGAGGGACCGCGCGCCAATGAAAAGATTACAGCACCAGAGGTGCTTGTGATTGATGAAGAAGGAAACATGCAAGGGGTGATGAGCCCCGAAGATGGAATTGTAATCGCAGTTGAAGCGGGGCTCGACCTTGTCGAAGTCTCCCCCAGCGCGAAACCTCCTGTCTGCAAGGTTCTAGATCTTGGCAAATACAAATACGAGGCCCAGAAAAAGGCCAACGAGGCCAAGAAGAAGCAGAAAGTTATTGAGGTCAAGGAAATCAAAATGCGTCCTAATATCGACACCCATGACTATGAGGTGAAGATGCGGGCTGCAAAGAAATTCTTCGACAATGGCGATAAGGTGAAAGTAACCATGCGCTTCCGTGGCCGTGAAATGGCTCACCAGGAGCTTGGTCGCAATCTGTTGCGGCGGGTGAAGGACGACACCGATGAAATCGCCAAGGTAGAGTCAGACGCAAAAATGGAAGGCCGCCAGATGATTATGGTGCTGGCGCCAAGATAAATTTTAAACTGACACTCGTGAATTAAGAAAACCGGCCTCTCTGCACTTTAGAGGCCGGTTTTTTTGCGCTTAAAGATACCATTCATATTCGCGGCGAAAATGGCGGCTCATCAGAGCATCAAACTCTGCC
>CAJQND010000247.1 GCA_905479595.1 uncultured Hyphomicrobiales bacterium | reverse complement strand
GATTTGGCGGGTTTTCCGGGTGAAAAGATCACCGAGGGTCTGGACGGATTGCGCGAGCGCCTGATTGAGTATTACGCGCTCGGCGCGCGTTTTGCCAAATGGCGCGGCGTCATCACCATTGATGGTGACTTACCATCACGCGGATGCATTCGCGCCAATGCGCAAGCGCTTGCGCGCTATGCGGCGCTCTGTCAGGAGCAAAACATCGTTCCCATCGTTGAGCCAGAAGTCCTGATGGACAATCCCGGCGCAAATCACGACATAAAACGCACTTATAAAGTGACAAAAGCTGTGCTCAAAGCTGTGTTCAAAGAGCTCGAAATACAGCGCGTCGCTCTTGATGGCATTGTGTTAAAGCCAAATATGATTGTCCCAGGCAAGGAATGTGCAGACCAAGCCTCACCTGAGTTGGTAGCTCAAAAAACATTGAAAGTGTTGCGCAAATGCGTGCCCACACAAGTGCCTGGCATTGCGTTCCTCTCCGGTGGCCAGGCTGATCTGCAGGCGACGCATCATTTATCCCTCATGAACGCACAAGGCGATCTGCCGTGGGCGCTTACGTTTTCATATGGCCGGGCATTGCAGGCCGCAGCCTTGCAAACTTGGGCTGGAAACGAGGAAAATGTGGCGGCAGCACAAGCGTCGTTCACCCACCGCGCCCAGATGAATAGCCTTGCATCGCGTGGAGAATGGGCGCAAGCAAACGAACAGGCTGCTTGAACCCACCCATAAATTTTTGAGCCGGATCGCCATGACCGTGCCACACTCGCGTATTTATCTGATAACCCCTGAGGATGGTGATAACACTCACCTTCAGAGGGTGCTTTTGGCACTCGTGAATTCAGGTGATGTCGGTGCATTGCTGATCCGCGCGCAGAGCGAAGATGAATTGCGGTCCAGGGCAAACGCCCTGACAAAAATCGCTCATGAACACGATATTGCCGTTTTGATAGACGAAGACGCACGCTGCGCCCGTGAGACAGATGCTGACGGAGTGCATGTGACCGGAAACACAGAGGTTCTAAACGCTACGCGTGATGTGGTTGGCAAGGATATGATCATTGGCGTAGATCCAGGCTTATCGCGCCACGAAGCCATGGAAATTGCGGAAACGGGCGCAGACTACATTGCGTTCAAGGATATCGAAATGGCGCAATGGTGGGCACCGCTTTTTGAGGTGCCCTGCGTATCGTTGCCCCCCGCCAGCTATGAAGAAGCTGGCGCGTTAGCAGAACATGGTGTTGAATTCATTTGCCCTGATATGGCAATTTGGGATAGCCCGGAAAAAGCTGCTGAGATGACAAAACGCTATTTAGAAATATTTGCCAGGACCAGTATTTGAGTATGAAGTTATTGCCAAAAATTTTATGCATTGCCAGTTTGGTGGCGGGCTTGAACGTTGCTTCTGCCGCTGCCGACTATGCCGATGCTCTGAAGGCGTATAACGAGAAGAACTGGCCCAAAACTTTTGTCGAGGCAGACCTTTTGGCGCGCCAGGGCGATGCCCGCGGTCAGGCCTTGCTCGCAGCACTCTATGCCCAGGGTTTTGGTGTACCGCGCAATCTGGAACAAGCCCTGCACTGGTATGATGCGGCAGCAGATCAGGGCCATTCAGGTGCGCGTTTCGCTCTTGGGCTGATGTATCTCGATGGTCGTGCCGGCACGATTGATCTGGAAAAAGCAAAAGAACTTTTTAACAAAGCTGCCGAGCAGGATCACCCCGGTGCCCAGCATAAAATCGGCCTTATTCATGCAGGCGCTGGCGGCAGCACGCCAGATTGGAGCAAGGCGGCAGAATGGTTTACAAAGGCAGCAAACCAGGAATTAGCCGAAGCGCAATACGATCTTGGAACCCTCTACGTTGAAGGCCGAGGCGTTAAAAAAGACACGATAGAGGCAGGCAAATGGCTGGCACGCGCGGCAACCCAAGGCTTGCCAGATGCAGCGCGTGATTATGGCATTATGATTTTTCGCGGAGAAGGCGTTCAAAAAGACGAAAAAATTGGCGCGCAATGGCTGTTGGTGGCTGCTCTTAAAGGCGATGTCGTTGCCCAGAACCGCTGTGCAAGACTTTACATGGTAGGGCGAGGTTTCGAACCAGACCCTATTGAGGCTGCGCGTTGGCACATGCTGGCGCGTGAATCTGGAATGCGCGATGAAAACCTTGAGGTTTTTGTTTCCAAGCTTGATAATGAAACCCTCAAGAAAGCGCAAAGGATGGCACTGGATTGGCGTGTGCAGACAGGCCTCTCGGCACCCACCGAGAACAATTCCAGCGTTACTAAAAAGTCGAAATGAGGACATTTTTCGCATAAGCGAGCGGATCACTGTTTCTTCAAACTCAGGGGATGCAAATTTCTTTCCGTCCTGATAGGTTCCGCCACATCCGGAACGATCCGGAGCGTAGAGAATACACACCCCGGAAATCAGGTGAATTATGAAGATGAACGGCAACCAGATAGCTCCTGGTAATGTTATCCAGCACAATGACAGTTTGTGGGTAGCGGTAAAAACCCAGCACGTAAAACCCGGCAAAGGTGGTGCCTTCGCTCAGGTTGAACTGAAAAACGTGTTCAATGGCAGCAAACTCAATGAACGGTTTCGTTCATCTGAAACGGTTGAGAAAGTGCGCCTGGAACAAAAGGATTTCCAATTCCTGTTCGAATCCGGCGGGATGCTTACTTTCATGGATTTGGAAAACTACGAACAGATCGAGCTTGAGCGGGATTTTGTCGGAGAGAGGGCAGCCTTTCTGCAAGAAGGCATGGCCGTGCGCCTGGAAAGCTATGAAGGCCGGCAAATCGCCGTCGATTTACCTGAGTATGTCACTCTGGAAGTGACAGAAACCGAGCCGACCATCAAAGGACAGACCGCATCATCATCATATAAGCCAGCGGTTCTTGAAAACGGCGTGCGTACAATGGTTCCGCCGTTTGTTACCGTCGGCGAGAAGATTGTGGTTGCCACTGAAGATACCTCTTATGTGCGCCGCACAGATTGATCGATAAACCATGGCCCGTTCTGCGTTAATTAATGTCATCGTATCTGCTGTGATGAAAGCATCACGCGGGTTGCGCCGCGATTTTGGTGAAATCGAAAATCTGCAGGTCGCAACAAAAGGCCCTGCTGATTTTGTCACCGCCGCAGACCGCAAAGCTGAAGAAGTTTTGCACGAAGAACTGGAAGCCGTGCGGCCGGGGTATGGGTTTTTGTTCGAAGAGTCCGGTGAAATCAAAGGTACAGATGCAACCCATCGCTGGATCATCGACCCTATTGATGGCACAACCAATTTCATCCATGGCATTCCAAACGTTTGCATTTCGGTAGCACTTGAGCGCAGTGGCACCATCGTTGCCGGTGTGATTTATAACCCGATCATGGATGAGCTATTCGTCGCCGAACGTGGCAGCGGGGCATACATGAATGATCGCCGCATGCGGGTAGCACCGCGCAAAAGGCTCGAAGACGCGGTCATTACGTGCGGCATCCCCCATCGTGGCCGTGGCGACCATGCCCAATTCATCCGCGAACTGGTGAAAATCCAAACCCGGGCAGCAGGAATACGGCGCACCGGTTCAGCCGCTCTTGACCTCGCTTGGGTAGCAGCTGGACGTTTTGACGGGTTTTGGGAACGCGGGTTGGCCAAGTGGGATATCGCAGCCGGTATCATTCTCGTGCGCGAGGCTGGAGGGTATGTTGGCGAACTTGACAACAAGCCAGACCCTTTGATTACCGGCAATGTGGTGGCTGGTAATGAATATATGTGCCAGGTTTTGATGAAAGAAATTAAAGCCGCAAACAGTTAAAACTGAAAATGCGGTCAATTTTTTCCATCCCAACCCAATTTTACGCGATATGATGCAAATACACGCCAATTGGCTCTGATTCTGCCTCATTCATCTCCACAATATGCCTGGCGATCAACGAAACAGCAGATGATGATTGCCAATTGCATGAAAGTGTTGTGAGAGGGCCTCTTTACCATGGCAATGAGCGATGATTTTGGAAAACTGACGCAGCCGCGGATTTACCTTATCCGAATGCTGATTTTTCTGATTCTGGCCGGATTTGTGGCGGCAATTCTTTACCCGCAAGTCAAATCCGCCTTCATGGCCAATCCAGGCCTGAACGGTTTAATCGCCGGCACGCTTGTTGTTGGCGTTGCCTATTCTTTTCGTCAGGTCTGGCGGCTTTTCAAAGAAGTGAACTGGGTCAATAATTTCCGTATTGCCGATCCGGAAGCCGACATTCCCTTCACGCCAGTGTTGCTCGCGCCGATGGAAGCTCTTTTGGCAGGCAAGCAGGGCCGCATGGTGCTGTCGCCCATGTCACTGCGCTCTTTGCTTGATTCTCTGGCTTCACGGCTCGACGAGGCGCGAGACCTGACCCGCTATCTCATTGGGTTGTTGATTTTCCTCGGGCTGCTCGGCACTTTTTGGGGCTTGCTGGATACGGTGAGCTCTGTGGCCACGACAATCCGCTCGCTGGATGTGGCAGCGAATGAATCCAGTACGATTTTTGAAGATTTGAAAGCCGGCCTTGAGGCTCCTTTGCAAGGCATGGGCACGGCATTTTCATCTTCACTGTTTGGCCTTAGCGGCTCGCTGGTGCTCGGATTTCTCGAACTTCAGGCAGGTCAGGCCCAGAACAGGTTTTATAACGACCTCGAAGACTGGCTGTCATCAGTTACAGATATCGATGCGGGCGAAGCAAATGCAGCAGCAGCGGTACCTAACTATGTGCGTCTTGATCTGCGCGAAATGCAGACCTCAATCGACCAGATGAATTCAACCCTTGAAAGCGCACTTGAACCCATTGATGACGAAGAAGCTGAAGATCAGGCGGAAGCTGCACCTGAAGGCGAAGTACAATCGGTAGAAGTGCTGGCGGAAGCGGTGCAGGGTCTCGTTTCGCAAATGCGCGAAGAGCAAAAAGTCGTGCGAGAATGGGCACAAGGCCAAGCCGATCAGCAAAGTAACATGCAAGGCGTGCTTGAAAGCCTGGCCACGCATGTGGGCGCAACACAAGACGAGCTTGAGGCTGCGGCCAAAGAAAATACGGCCAAACGCTCCAAACCAGCGAAGAAAGACTAACCCTAAATGGCGCTTTCGTCCCGCAGGCAAAAAACCGACAACGCCTATTACTGGCCAGGGTTTGTCGATGCCATGGCGACCTTGCTACTGGTGATTATCTTCCTGCTTTCGATTTTCATGTTGGCGCAGTTCATGCTTGCGCGCGAGATTACCGGCCAGGATTCCGTTTTGTCTCAACTCAAGTCGCAAATTTCAGAGCTCACTGAGCTACTGTCTTTGGAAAAATCGGCCCGGGCAAATGCAGATGTCACCCTGGCGGCGCTCACCGACAAACTCAAACTCGCGCAAGGCGATAATGAACGCCTTCTCGATATTTTGGAGACTGAAGGCGACAAGACGTCTTCCACCGATAAGGCATTGGACGCCCTTCGTGCCAAGCTTCAGGGTGAAAAAGATGTTTCCTCCGAAGCCCTCGCCCGGGTTGAGCTGCTCAACCAGCAGATCTCTGCACTGCGCCGCCAGATCGCAACTTTGAACGAGGTCCTTGAAGCATCAGAATCCCGTGACAAGGATTCCCGCACTCAGATTGTTGATCTTGGACGCAGGCTCAATGCCGCACTGGCCCAGCGTATCCAGGAGCTTGCCCGCTTTCGCTCGGAATTTTTTGGCCGCTTGCGCAAGATCATGAGCCAACGCTCTGATATCCGGGTGGTTGGTGACCGGTTTGTTTTCCAATCTGAAGTTCTCTTTCCCAAGGGCGATTCTGTGATCAATCCACTTGGCAGTGAGGAGTTGGAAAAACTTGCCAGCGCCATCAAAGAACTGGAGAAAGAAATTCCAGAAGATATCAACTGGGTTTTGCGGGTTGACGGGCACACCGATGTGGACCCGATCAACACTCCGCAATTTCAATCAAACTGGGAGCTTTCCTCGGCGCGTGCAATTGCGGTCGTAAAACTGTTGATTGAACAAGGCATCCCGCCAAACCGCCTGGTCGCAGCAGGGTTTGGCGAGTTTCAGCCAATTGACGAAGGTGATTCAGACCAAGCCAAAAGCCGCAACCGCCGGATAGAGCTAAAGCTGACAGAACGCTAAAGTTACTCCGCCGCTTCCGGTTCACCATCCATAAACTGCAATTTGGCGAGGCGGGCATATAACCCACCTTTTTTCACCAAAGCAGAATGGCGGCCCTGATCGACGATTTTGCCCGCATCCATCACCAGAATGCGGTCCACATTGCGCACGGTGGACAAACGGTGGGCCACGACGAGTGTCGTGCGCCCCTTCATGAGGTGTTCAAGGGCGGTTTGCACCTTGACCTCACTTTCTGCGTCAAGGGCGCTGGTGGCCTCATCAAGCAGCAAAACCGGAGCATCACGCAATATGGCCCTGGCGATTGCAATGCGCTGACGCTGGCCGCCGGAAAGGGTCATGCCACGCTCACCGACGCGGGTCTCATATCCATCTGGCATTTTGGAGATAAACTCATCGGCAAGAGCAGACTTGGCCGCTGCGCGAACCTCTTCCTCGCTGGCATCCGGGCGGCCGTAGTGGATATTTTCCCCTACTGACGTGGAAAAAATCACCGTGTCCTGAGGCACCAGGGCAATGTGTTTGCGCATGTCTGCTGGATCTGCCTTGGCGAGATCAACCCCATCTATGGATATTGCCCCAGATTGCGGGTCGTAAAACCGCAGTAAAAGATTGAACAGAGTACTTTTACCAGCTCCCGAAGGCCCGACAATCGCTACCTTTTCGCCCGGTTTAACCGAAAATGACATATCATTGAGCGCAAGAGCGTCCGGGCGGGTCGGATAGCTAAACCTCACATTGTCATAAGCTATTTCGCCACGCACCGGCATTGCCAGGTGTTGCGGGTTTTCAATGATTTTAATGTCAGGTTCGGTTTCTAACAATTCAGCCAATCGCTCCGCCGCACCGGCAGCCAATTGCACTTCCCCCCAAACTTGCGACAGAGCACTCATGGCCCCGGCAGCAAAAGTTGCATACAGCACAAACTGGGTCAGGGTGCCGCCGGTCATCTCACCGCCAAGCACCGATTGCGCCCCATACCACAAGACCCCGACAATGGAACCAGAGGCGACAAAGATAATGGCTGCAGTGAGCACGGCGCGCGCCATTGTGCGGTTGCGGGCGGCAACAAACGATTTCTCAGTAGCGCCGGAAAACAACCGTCTGGCCTCTGATTCTTGAGAGAACGCCTGTACCGTCGACATGGCATAGATATTTTCCGATGCCATAGCCGCGCTTTCCGCTAGGGCATCCTGCGCATCACGCGAAAAACGCCTCACCCAGCGGCCAAACAATACGAGTGGCAACACAATTGCCGGAATAGCCAGCAGTACAAGCCCGGAAAGCTTGGGGCTGGTGAGAACCATCATTGTCACCGCACCAACCAGCAAGAAAAGGTTACGCAACGCGATTGATGCAGATACCCCAAATGCTGATTTGATCTGCGTTGTATCAGCGGTGAGACGCGAAAGGATTTCACCAGTGCGGGTCGTTTCATAGAAGCTGAGCGAAAGCTTGGTCAATTGGTCAAAGACAGCTGTGCGCAAGTCGACAACGACCCGCTCTCCAAGCCATGTCACCAGATAAAACCGCATGGCACTGGCAATCGCCAAGGCAGCAACGACCAGGATCATCACCGCAAAATAGAGATTGATCATTTTCAGGTTTTCACCCGAAAAGCCGAAATCAATCACGCGGCGCAGGGCAACAGGCACTGCAAGGGTTACAGCGGCCGCGACAGTTAGCGCAACAAATGCCGCGAACACCCGCGCTTTGTAGCGCGCAATAAATGGCACCAGCCGCAGAAGCGGCTTTAGAGAACGTCCTTTTTCACGACGATCACTATCTGTTTCGCCCGGCGTTGGTTGCGCCCCGGATTGGGATGGTTTTGCCTGTTCTGCCGACACCCTTGCCTCACCCTTTAAAAAATCGTTCTCTAACACAATCCGCCAGCAAATGCGTGCTTTTCAACCCATGTATCCAATGAGCTGTGCATCATCCCTTGCCAGCGGTGGCAGGCTCATGTATAGGCTTGCGCCAACTCCATACTCGGCCCTGTGGCCTTATGCACGAGATGACGCCATGAAAAAAGACATTCACCCAGATTATCATACAATCACCGTGGCCTTGACCGACGGATCTACGTTTCAGACCCGTTCGACCTATGGCGCCGAGGGCGACACACTGACCCTCGACATTGATCCTTCGAGCCACCCGGCCTGGACCGGCGGCGGCGCACAGCTCGTCGACCGTGCAGGACGTGTGTCGAAGTTCAACGAGAAATTCTCTTTCCTCGGCAAAAAATAGTTCCCGCAAATACAATTGCGGCAGAAAACCCGGTCTATGGCCGGGTTTTTGTTTTGGGATTTATTCTGAAGGACCGAATGCTGCCTTAAGGCGGTCAAGCTGGCCCTCAAGTGGGTTGGCTTCGGGCTCTGGGCTATTGCGTTGTTCTTCGTTGAACATTGCATCCAGTTTGGAGATGCGGTCATGCAGGCGGATCGACCTGGTGATCAGGCTTGAAAGTTCTTCCGGCAGGGCATTCAGCGCTTTGTCAGAAATCGCCGGCTTTACGCCTTCGAGATTGACCCTGTGCTTTTCACGCTCGGCCTCATCGATGGTCATTTCGCCATCAATGACTGCACGGCGCAGCAATAACCAAGAGGCAAGCTGCATCAGCCGTGTGGTTAAACGCATACTTTCACTTGCGTAGGCAATTGCAGCGTGGCGGTTGAGGCCACGGGCATCCTGGCGGCCCTGGCCATCAAGGTAATCAGCGGTTTCCTCAACCAGGCTCATGCCGTGGGAGAATACCTGCGAAAACAGTTTTGATTCAGCAAACCGGCTGCTGAAATCGACAGTTACATTATCTTGTGCACCGTCTTTGCCCGTTGGTTTTGTACTTGCCATCGGCCTGCCCTGTCTCCCGGAATTATCTTTAGTCCCAATACCCGGTGCAGATAATGTTCCCCAACGGCGGCAGGGTCAACAATCGTCGATGGTTTTCGTTAACGCGCGACAGCCTTCACCACAAAAAAAGAGCCGCCGAAGCGGCTCTGAAGTTTAAACAGGGAGGCGTCAAACAGAGTGGACAGGAGCCACTCGGGTAACCCAAAGGTTGGATTACGTTAATAAAGTTATTCGAAGAATCCTTACTGAAAAGTAAACAATTTTAATCTTATTGATTCACAATGACCCAAACCCCTTGCAAATTGACAAGATTTGTGAATCAAGCTCTTGAAATGGTGTATGTTTTGTTGAATCGAGGTTTTCCCCAGTTTAACTGCGAAAAAAACTTTCAGCGGACGCTTTACTGGACTGTTTTTTGTCAATTTCAGCTATCAAGCGTGCAATTTCTGCTTTTAGCATACTGATTCGTTCTTCAAGCTCTTCAACCGAAATTGCCGAAAGATCGGCTCCAACCACAATTTCTGATGCCTTTTTAGCCCGGGGTTCGTCACCGTCGATCATGTCTTATCTCTCCAAAACGCTGTATCAAACATAGACAGTTTGCGCGTGTGGCAGTAAATCATCAACACGAACTCGTTTCAATTCAGCAAGAAAGTTCCCGATGTCTGTTCCAGAACACATGACTGCAATTTCCATTGCGTTTGCAGGCGGGCCTGATGCGCTCAAGCCGGTAGAAATGCGTACGCCATATCCTGGCGAAGGCGAAGTGCTGATCAAGATCGCCGCTGCCGGGGTTAATCGCCCCGATGTAATGCAGCGCAAGGGACTTTACCCCCCTCCCCCCGGCGCACCGGACACGCCAGGTCTCGAAGTTGCAGGAACCATTGCGATTGCCGGGCGCGGTACTTCACGTTTTAAAGAAGGCGATGAAGTTTGTGCGTTGGTGCCAGGTGGCGGATATGCTGAATATGTTGCAGTTGCTGAAGCCACCTGCCTGCCCGTTCCAAAAGGCCTATCCCTCAAAGAGGCCGCAGCCATTCCAGAGACGGTGTTTACCGTTTGGACGAATGTTTTTGAGCGCGGCGGCCTGCAATCAGGTGAAGTGTTTTTGGTACATGGCGGGTCAAGTGGCATCGGCACCATGGCCATCATGCTAGCCTCCAAGCGCGGTGCCACGGTTTTTGCCACAGCTGGCTCGGCAGAAAAATGCGCCGCTTGCGTTGCCCTTGGTGCCACCCGGGCAATCAACTACATGGAAGAAGACTTCGTTGCGGTGCTTAAGGCGGAAACCGGAAAGCAGCGGGGCGCAAACGTTATTCTCGATATGGTCGGGGGCGATTATATTGACCGCAATTTGAAAGCGGCAGCCCATGGCGGACGCATCGTCAACATTGCGTTCCTCAACGGTTCCCAGGCAGATGTGAACTTCATGCCGATGTTATTAAAGCACCTGACCCTGACTGCTTCGACATTGCGTTCGCGCCCGGTGGCGGAAAAAGCCCGCCTTGCCGCAGCTCTGGAAGAAAATGTCTGGCCACTTTTCGCCGATGGAGAGATCAAACCACAAATTCATGCGGAGTTTCCATTGGCGCAAGCTGAAAAGGCCCATGAAATGATGGAAGCCTCTACCCATATCGGTAAAATCATTCTGCTGCCATAAAATGCAGCACCATGTGCGTTTGCCCTTTTCATCTTACGCCGCGCAACGTATATAAAGGGCAATTCCTCAATTGATTGGGCAGTCTTTGAAAGACGCCGTTTACGCAGAGCCAAAAAAGTCGGTTCTGAAGGAGAAAACTTATGGCCGTAACCCTGCTTATGCCGAAGGCAACCGCTGTCTGGCTGGTTGATAACACCGCGCTGACGTTCAAACAGATCGCCGCGTTTTGCCAGCTTCATGAACTTGAGGTGAAAGGCATCGCCGATGGCGACGTGGCGATGGGTATTAAGGGCATGGACCCCGTTAATAGCGGCCAGCTTTCACGCGATGAAATCGAACGGGCTGAAAAAGACGCAGATTACAAATTGCAAATCCTCGCGTCAAAAGTTGAAATCCCGGAAGTGAAGACCAAAAAGGGGCCGCGTTATACCCCGGTTTCACGCCGCCAGGACCGTCCAGATGCCATCGCCTGGTTGCTGCGCAACCACCCGGAAATTCCCGATAGCCAGGTCATCAAGCTTGTTGGCACCACCAAGCCCACAATCACGGCCATTCGCGAAAGAACCCATTGGAATTCAGCCAATATTCAGCCGAAAGACCCGGTTACTCTTGGCCTGAGCTCGCAGATTGAGCTTGACGCTGCAGTGCGCAAGGCAGCTGAAAAAGTTGAACGTGAGCGGCTCAAAGTTGAAAAAGAAGCTCGCAAGCTGGGTACTCTTGCCCCTGCAGCAGAAACTACGGGCGAAACAGAACAAACCGCTTCTGTTGAAGCAATTGGAGCCGCCATGGCTGCAGCCGTTGCCATGACGGATACTCCGCAAAGCGCTGAAGAGCAGCATGCTGAGGTGCAAAAAGAATCTCACACCGCAGAAAGCGTGTTCGGCAACGAACCCACAGAACCTGTAGTGGCAGAGGAAGAAGAAGAAACGCCAGATGCGGATTCAGTTTTCGCTAAACTTGCGGCACTCAAAAAAGACCTGGACGGGGATGAGGAAGAAGACGACAAATAGTTCCTATTCCTTCTTCACCGCCACAGGATAGTTTTGTGGCAACCGGCCACCATCAGCATAGATGGTTTGGCCGGTAACATAGCTTGCGTCATCTGACGCGAGAAAAGCTGCAACCCCGGCGATTTCTTCTGGATCCCCAATGCGGCCCAATGGGGTGCGCGACAGGATTTTGCGGCGCGCGGCGTCATCATCGGCCACCGATTTCAAAATATCGGTCATGATTGAGCCTGGGCCGATTGCATTCACTCTTATGCCCTTATCAGCAAGTGACAGAGCCATCACCTTGGTGAGCTGGCTCACACCGCCCTTCGAAATTGTATACGGCACCTGATTGGGGATCGCCAAAACCGCATTTATCGATGACATATTGATAATCGAACCCGGCGCACGGCCTTCATCCAGTTGTTTGACCATTTGCCGGGCGACAGCCTGACCAGTAAGGAACACACCTTTCAGGTTAACGCTCATCACCTTATCGAAATCCTCTTCCTTCAACTCGAGGAATTCACCGCCGATTATGATGCCCGCATTGTTCACCAGTATGTCGATAGCACCATACTTGGAGACGGTTTCCGTCACCAGATTGCGCACGTCCAGACGCTCGCTCACATCACAGGCAATAAATACCGCATCATGGCCATCTTCGCGCAACGCGGCTGCTGCCGCCTCGCCTGCCGCTTCATCGATGTCTGCCAAGACGACATTTGCGCCGTCTTTTGCAAATCGCGTGGCACACGCCAGCCCAATACCGCGGGCGGCGCCTGTTACAATTGCAACCTTATCATCAAGCGGCATAATAGCTCCCAGGTTTGTTTAATCTCATAAAGGGGCAGAAACACTGAACCGCCTGCCACCACAAAATATGCGGCAATCATAAGCGCAATTCCGGCTTGTGAAAAGTAGTGCTATGCTGCTTTCAACGAGGTTTAAAAAATTAGGCGCGCACTTGGAAACAATCACTCTTGAGGACTTTAAGGACTGGAACACAAACCTTGCCCCTTGGATGGACCGCGTATCTGCGCCTG
>CAJQND010000246.1 GCA_905479595.1 uncultured Hyphomicrobiales bacterium | reverse complement strand
GGCCCCGGCGCACACCGAGAAGAATGACTGCCGCAAGGGCGATCCATCCGCCAACAGCGTGCACGACTATCGAACCGGCAAAATCGTGGAACTCTGCACCTAGAGTTGATTTGAACCAGCTCTGAATGCCGTAATTTCCGTTCCACACTATGCCTTCAAAAAACGGATAGACAAGCGCTACCAGCACAAGAGTGGCGGCGCATTGCGGCCAGAATTTTGCTCTCTCCGCAATGCCGCCGGAAATGATCGCTGGAATGGCGGCGGCAAATGTCGCCAGGAAAAAGAAACTGACCAGCGTCATCCCTTGCTTGCCGAATGGATCGCCCTCCACGGGCACTGAGCCTGCAATGACCCCGGCAGAGCTGAAAAAATTCAGCCCATAAGCCAGCGTGTAGCCGACGAAGAAATAGGCGAGTGTGGACAGGGCGAAATCGACCAAAATCTTTACCAGGGCATTGACCTGATTTTTTGCCCGCACCGTGCCCACTTCTAAAAATGCAAAGCCGCCATGCATTGCAAAAACAAGAATGGCTCCAAGCAGGACGAAAAAAACGTCCCCGCCATTGATAGTGTCTGACATATCTGTTCCCCAACATAAATGTGCATTTGCCCGGTGATGGCCAAGTGCAAGTCTTTCATGTTTCAAGTGGCGTGCCAGTTTTACAGGCAGGGTAGAAAGTAAGTAAAATCAACAAATTACAGTTTTGGACGTCAAAGGACTCACCGGTTTTCCTGTGAGTTGCCTGAAAAACAGGCAGCGCATCGCCTAAAAATTCAGCATGCCTGGAAATGAAGACCCCCGGAACCAGAGTTGGGGGTCTGGCTCCGGGGGCTACGCTTCCGCGTTTTACGAGGGAAGCGCTTTTGCGTTTTGGTTTGGATTACAAGGCAGAGCCTGTTGCGCCGAACTCTGGATAGGCTTCGACACCGATTTCAGCTTTGTCGAGGCCCATCATCTCTTCTTCTTCAGAGCAGCGGATGCCAATCGTGGCTTTCAGCGCAAGCCAGACAACGGTGCTGGTAACAATGACAAAGGCACCGACTGCGGCGATACCGATGATTTGCGCGCCGAAGTTTGCGCCATCATTGGTAAACGGAACAGCAAGTGTGCCCCAGATGCCGGCAAGAAGGTGAACAGGTATTGCACCCACCACATCGTCGATTTTCAACTTGTCGAGCAATGGCACCGCATACACCACAATAACCCCTCCGACTGCACCAATCATGATCGCCATGGCTGGGTCAGGCGTCAGCGGTTCGGCGGTGATTGATACCAATCCGGCAAGCGCACCGTTGAGCGCCATGGTCACGTCGATTTTCTTGTACATAAGCTGTGTCAGGACGACAGCAGCAACGACGCCGCCACACGCAGCCAGGTTGGTATTTACGAAGATGCGTGAAACCGAAGAGACATCGGCGATCGTACCCATGGCAAGTTGTGAGCCGCCATTGAATCCGAACCAGCCGAGCCACAGGATGAATGTGCCAAGAGTGGCAAGTGGCATGGAGGAGCCGGGGATCGGATGCACTGAGCCATCTTTTCCGTACTTGCCTTTGCGGGCACCGAGGATAATAGCGCCAACAAGTGCAGCCCAACCGCCAACAGAGTGCACGATTGTAGAGCCGGCAAAGTCATTGAAACCAACGCCATCAAGCCAGCCTGCACCCCATTTCCATGACCCCTGGATAGGGTAGATAAAGCCTGTCAGGACGATGGTGAAAATCAGGAATGGCCAAAGTTTGATGCGTTCAGCCAATGTGCCGGAAACAATTGAAGCTGTTGCCGCACAGAACACCATCTGGAAAAACCAGTCAGAGGCTCCTGCGTAATCGCCGCTATCGGTTGCCGGGTCCGGGATTGTCTTTGGGGAGAAAGTACCGATAAACCCGCCATCGACGCCTTCATACATAAGATTGTAGCCGACCAGCCAAAACACGATACCTGCAAGTGAGTAAAGAACGATGTTCTTTGTACATTGCATGGAGACGTTTTTAGAACGCACCAGACCAACTTCCAGCATGGCAAAGCCTGCCGCCATAAACATGACCAAAAAGCCACCCATTAAAAAAAGCAGGGAGTTGAGGATAAACTTGCCATCGGCGGGCACGTTCTTGGCCGCATCCTGGGCCAAGCCAGGTTCGGAGAGCATGAGCAGCCCTGCGCCAGCAAGGGCCAGGGGCATCAGTTTGTGTGAAATCTTCATGTTTCTTTTGTCCTTCATGTCAAAGTGCAGCATCGTCGGTTTCGCCGGTGCGGATGCGCCGGACATGCTCAACGGTTGTGATGAAAATTTTTCCGTCGCCGATCTGGCCGGTCTTGGCTGCATCGGCGATGACGTCGGCAACCTTTTCAGCCTGTTTAGCCTCGACGGCCACTTCCAGTTTTACCTTGGGTAAAAAGTTCACCGCGTATTCCGCGCCACGATAGATTTCCGTGTGCCCCTTTTGGCGGCCATAGCCTTTTACTTCAGATACCGTGAGCCCTTGGACGCCTAGCCCCTGTAAGGCCTCGCGGACATCTTCAAGCTTGAACGGCTTGATGATTGCAGTAACGAGTTTCATTCCAGCCTCCTGTTTTCGGGCGGGCGTTTTTTCATTATGAGTGAGAGCGCCTGCCCAACATGGTTTCAGACAGCCGCAAGCTGTCCGTCACTATGCTCTTAACAAGAGTCGTGCCAGTTTTCGGTTTTGAGTTAAGATATTGATTTTACGTGATTAAAAATTTTGTGCGTATAAACGCAATGTTCAAAAATGACTAAATTTTAGTCACAATCTAACGTCTGCATAAATTTTAGTCATTTTGTGCGAACCCTGATCATGCCTTCCTGGGCAGCTGAGGCAACCAGGATGCCATCGCGGGTGTAGATGGAACCGCGATTGAACCCGAGCGCGCCAGATGCGCTGGGGGCGTCCTGGGAATAGAGAA
The DNA here is from genome assembly GCA_905479595.1 of uncultured Hyphomicrobiales bacterium. Taxonomy (GTDB): domain Bacteria; phylum Pseudomonadota; class Alphaproteobacteria; order Rhizobiales; family CAJQND01; genus CAJQND01. Next base: position 4,069 of record CAJQND010000246.1, on the reverse strand, counting down.
GCCATTCATCGGCTTTAACCTCGCGGTGAAACCACAAGGCATGGTCGATGCTGGCCATCATTAATTGAGGGTCAAAAAGATTGCGGGCATGGGGAATGAGCGATGTATCGAGCAAGGTCATATCAGATGCATAGGCGAGCACGCATTGGTGCAGTGTTGCGTCATCGGGCAGCTTACCAGTTGCGCGTATCCATACATGCTGGACCGGTTCCTTAGGCGTGGCATCAAACATGCTGCGGCCCACGGCCCGGCGCATTTCGATCGCCCGGTCGCGTTCATAAAACTTCCGCATGGTTTCCGGCATCTTGTCGCGGAATTCTTCGAGCAATTCCTGCTCGCTGGGCAGGTCTTCAGGTGCGGGAACGTCCGGCATTTCGATTTGATGATCGAAGCCTTCTTCGACCGCATGAAACGAGGCGGCCATGGTGAAGATCGGTTTGCCATGCTGAATGGCGACGACCCGTCTGGTAGAAAAGCTGCGGCCATCCCGGTCGCGCTCTGTTTCGTAAATAATAGGCACTTCGGGATCACCGGGGCGCATGAAATATCCGTGCAGGGAATGCACCGGCCTGCCGGGCTCTACGGTGCGGATCGCGGCCACCAGAGCCTGGCCAATCACCTGACCACCAAACACCCGCTGCCAACCCACCTGTGGGGAGCGCCCTCGAAACAGGTTTTGTTCCAGTGGCTCAAGATCGAGAATATCGATCAGCGTTTCAACTGCGGCTTGCGTCATCGAAGTCTCCGGTGTTGTTTGGACTTTTCCCAGGCGTGCGCGAAATGCCGCATGGGAAAGGTGTTGGCTGTCAAACCATCAACACGTGATAGAGTGAAACCATGACAAAGGGCAATAATATTTCGTGTGAAATTCTGATTGTCGGCGGCGGACTTACAGGCTTGGCCTGCGCGGCAGCGCTTGGCGCTGAAGGCGCGGGTGGGCCTTTTGATGTGGTAATGGTGGATGCAGGTATCCCTGCTGACCAACGCACATCTGAGTTTGACGGACGCGCCTCGGCAATTACCGCCACTGCCAAACGCATGTTTACAGCGCTTGGTGCATGGGGAGCGCTAGCGCCCCACGCCCAGTCGATGAACGAAATTGTGGTGACCGATTCACGCCTTGATGCGCCGGCGCGACCTGCCTTGCTGCATTTTGGAGAAAATGCGCATCCTGGCGAACCTGCCTCCTACATGATTGAAAACCGGCATATGTATGCTGCTCTTTTTGACTGTGCAGCGGCCAGCAAACATGTGCGCATAGTGTCTGGACGCATGGTTGAGCAGTTTGAGTTTGAGGGCGCGCGCGCGACCGCAACTCTCGATGATGGTCGTATTATTTCCGCTAACCTTATTACAGCCGCGGATGGTCGAAACTCTCCAGCCCGTCATGCAGCGGGCATTAAAACCACCGGTTGGTCTTATCCACAAATGGGTATTGTAACGACGGTGGAACATGAACGCCCTCACAACGGAGTGGCGGAGGAAAACTTCCTGCCCGCCGGGCCATTTGCTATTTTGCCCCTGCCGGGAAACCGTTCCTCACTCGTGTGGAGCGAGGAAGCCGCCGTTGCCAGGAAAGTCATGGAACTGGACGCGCAAGGGTTTCAGGGCGAGCTCGAGCGCCGCTTCGGCGATCATCTTGGTCCGGTCACGCCCATTGGCCCGCGCCACTGCTACCCACTGATATTGCACATCACCCAAAGCTATGTGGGTTCGCGCCTGGCGTTGGTAGGCGATGCCGCTCATGTCGTGCACCCGATTGCCGGGCTTGGGTTCAATCTCGCCTTGCGCGATATCGCAGCGTTGGTGGATGTACTGGGTGAACAGGCAAAACTGGGTCTTGATTTAGGCGCAGTGGACTGTCTCGAGAAGTACGAAAACTGGCGGCGGTTCGACACGGTTAAAGTGGCGCTTATGAGCGATGGGTTGAACCGTTTGTTCTCCAACGATCTGGAACCGTTGCGCCGGGTGCGCGATATGGGCCTGGAAATGGTCAACCGGATAGATCCGGCAAAACGCTTTTTCATGCGCGAAGCCGCTGGTCTTAACGGTAATCTGCCTTCACTCATGCGTGGCTGAGCGGCTGGATACTCGACACACTCAAGGAAACAATCCCGATGACAACAGAAGCCAGCCTGCAGGCACGCGCCGGATCGAAATGCGAGCTTTGCGAAGCCGTTGATGATCTCTTGGTCTACCAGGTGCCACCTCATAGTGATGGCAAGGCGGAAACGTGCCTGTTGGTGTGTATCAAATGCAATGGCCAGGTGAGTGGTGCCAGTGAATTGGACGGGCAACACTTGCACTGTCTTGGTGACAGCATGTGGAGCCAGGTGCCTGCGGTTCAGGTCACTGCATGGCGCATGTTATCGCGTTTGCGTGGGGAGACATGGGCTCAGGATCTCCTCGATATGCTTTATCTGGATGAAGATACACTTGCGTGGGCGCAAGCTGGAAGCAAAGAAGAGGAAGGGGCAGGGACAACGGTTGAGCACAAGGATTCAAACGGCGGCGTTCTTGCCGCTGGCGACACCGTTACCTTAATCAAGGATTTGAACGTTAAAGGTACCAGCTTTACTGCCAAACGTGGCACCGCGGTTCGCAACATTTCCCTGGTACAAGATAACCCTGAACACATTGAAGGCCGCATTAACGGCCAGCAAATTGTCATTCTTACCCAGTTTGTGAAAAAATCTAATTGAATGAACCGGCCACACTGATGCGTCTATTTCAGTGTGGCCGGCATTCGTTTTAGATATTTTTGAACTTCTTGATTTCTCCGCTATTGAGGCGGTCCCGGTAGCTGACCAACTCGCGTTTAACGATTGGTGCCAGGAAGTACAGGCCTAAGATATTAGGCACACAAATCAGAAAGACCAGCGCATCCGAGATATCCAGGATAGGGCCAAGTTGAACCACACAACCCAGGAACACGAAGAAGCAGAACATCAGCTTGTAGATCGTCTGCCCGGTCGCGCCTTCCCCAAACAGATAGGTCCAGCCCTTAAGGCCATAGTAGGACCACGAGATCATCGTCGAGAACGCAAACAAGACCGCTGCAATTGCGAGCGGGAACGGGAACCACGAGATCTGTGTCTGGAAAGCCGCTGACGTCATTGCCACACCCTTCGCATCACCGGCAAAGCCGGGGGCTGCAACTTGGGTCGTGCCGATCACCAGTGCGGTGATGGTGCAAATGACGATCGTATCAATGAATGGTTCCAGCAGAGACACATAGCCTTCTGTAACCGGTTCATTTGTTTTCACCGCCGAGTGGGCGATAGAAGCGGAACCGATGCCGGCTTCGTTGGAGAAGACCGCCCGCTGGAAGCCAATGATCATTGCACCCAGCGCTCCACCTGCCACACCATCTGCGGTAAACGCACCAGTGAAGATATTGGCTATCGCTTGTGGAATATGGACGCCGTTCATCAAGATCACGATGATCGCGAAGGTGCAGTAAAATATCGCCATAAACGGCACGACTTTTTCCGTCACCCGGGCGATAGACTTAATCCCGCCGACGATTACGGCGAACACAACAGCTGCCATTACCAGCCCAAAGATCCAACCCATGCCGTCAAACGCGCCACCAGCAACTGTGTTCACCTGCACATAGGCCTGGTTCGACTGAAACATGTTGCCGATACCCAGCGCACCGATGAAGATGCCGATAGCATAAAACGTGCCCATGAACTTGCCGAAGCCGTCCATTCCGCGTTCGGAAAAGCCTTTACGCAGATAATACATCGGGCCACCGGAGACCGAACCATCCGGGTTTTCCGTGCGATATTTCACACCCAAAGTACATTCAACAAATTTTGTCGACATACCCAGGAAGCCCGCCATGATCATCCAGAACGTGGCACCTGGCCCGCCGACAGTCACCGCAACCGCGACACCACCGATATTACCGATGCCGACCGTGCCGGAAACCGCCGTTGCGAGCGCCTGAAAGTGAGATACTTCACCTTGGCTGTCAGGATCAGAGTAATCCCCGCGTACCAACGCGATTGCGTGTTTGAAGCCGCTAAGGTTTATGAACCCCATGTAAAATGTAAAGAACACA